>NZ_JBIVPJ010000019.1:0-182710 GCF_044754585.1 Streptomyces sp. NPDC093065
TCGAAAGCTCAACAGCTCCGGGCTCAGCTACGTTCTCACTGGTCATCGATGCATCCTCCATGATCGGGAGTTACACCGAACGATTTACAGTCCCCTGCGGACCGGACGTTCGCCACGACTACGGACGCGGACCGCTGGCTCATGCGGAAGCGCATCGAGATCGAGGAAGGGCGGTGGCTCGACCCGGCTGAGGGGCAGACGACCGTTCGCGACTGGGCGGCTCGCTGGCTTGCGGCCGTGTCGCCTCAGCTCAAGCACAAGACCCAGGCGTCGTACCGGTCACTGATCAACTCGTTGATCAATCCGGCACTTGGTGATCGTGAACTCTCCAGCCTTCGGCCCATCACGGTCACCGAGTGGGTGGGTGCGATGCGGACCAAGGGGCTCAGCCCGTCGCGTATCCGGCAGGCGTACCGGGTGCTGTCGCAGATCATGCGCTCTGCCGTCGACAACGACATGATCCCGCAGACACCGTGCAGGGGCGTGAGGCTGCCTCGCATGCCGCAGACGGAGCCGCACATCCTCACGCCGCTGGAAGCGTCGCGGATCGTCAAGGGCGCGACCAAGCCGCATGACCTGCTGATCGCGCTCCTCGCATACGCGGGTCTGCGGGTCGGCGAGGCGTTCGCCCTGCGGCGCGTGGACATCGACGTGTCCGGGGGCTTCGTCCTGGTCGACGAGAACCTGGCCGAGGCGAACGGCACGCTGGTTTTCGATACTCCCAAGTCACATCAGAAGCGACTGCTTCGTGTGGGCCCGTCCCTCGCCGAGCGGCTCGGCCGGCACTTGGAGACTCTGCCCGGTGGGGATGACACGCTCCTCTTCACGACCCCTGGTGGCAAGCCCCTGCGCTACAACCAGTGGCGTAAGGCGTACTTCGATCCTGCCGTGGCTGCCGCTGGACTGACTGACGTCACCCCGCACGATCTGCGTGCCTCGCACGGCACCTGGGTCGCTGACCGGTACGGCGTGATGATCGCCGCCCAACGGCTCGGCCACTCGAATGCGAGCGTCACAACCCGGCACTACGCGCGGCCGGTTGCCGGACGGGATGACCAGGTGGCGGCGGCTGCAGACGGATGGCTCAATGAGCCCTGACCTGTGAAGGGCAAAGGGGTGCCTCCGTCGAGAGACACCCCTTTGCCCGTGTTCACCTCAGCGGCTTGCCATTGAGGCGACTAGTAGCGGGCCCTGATCCACAGTGCGATCAAGCTGACGACAGTAGTCCCTGCGCCGTACGACGCGCCCCGGAGGACTTGCAGTGCCGCAGTCCTGCGGTGCTGCGTGATCCAGCGAAGTGCTCGTCGTGCCGATTCGGTCACATGCCTATGCGGGCCCTGCGTCGGCTGCCTATCATTCACGAGTCGTGACTTCTCCGTTCTCAGATCGCGGATGGGGGAAGCACGCGCTGAGAGCCCCACTGACCTGTGGTTTGGACGCCCGAGGTCGATGTCGGGGCTCTCTTCGCAGTTGCGGCGTGATGACCCAGCCATCCTGGGTCAATTAGCCATCGGTGGTGCGTCGTTGAGCGACGCCGCAAGGAGAAGTAGACCGCGTTGGATGGGCGGATACAATCCCTTCTGGAAAGTTTTTTTTGATTCCACGGGATCAATTGCGTCACAATCGCGGTTCGCAAGGTGATTCCACTCGGGTGGCTTGCTTTCGATGGCCTGATGGGCCTCTATGCCTTTCGATGCCTGTATGGGGATCCGTACACCCGCTAGGCGTCGTGTTGGATGCTCCGTGTCGCCGGGGTTCCTAGGGTGACGGGAGCTTCGGGCCATGTTTTTGAAGGGGTTCTGCGCTCCTTGGGCGACCGCGTCGCGAGCGTGTTCGAGGTGCGTAGCGACACCCGATGTACGTGCTGATCGGCTCTTGCTCCCGCACGGCAGGCTCCTTGGGGCACGAAGGGGGCACAACGAACCAGGCTGCTCTTTCATCGATGCGATGTTGCCCGCCTGACCAGCGTGGGAGCTGAAGCGGAACCCGAGCCGCAAAAGGTCTTGAAAACCGTCGTGGCGCAAGCCACCGTGGGTTCAAATCCCACACCCACCGCGGTGTTTGACGGCCCCTGACCAGGCGTTACGGTCGGGGGTCGTCGTCTTGGGCGGGGTCGGGTTATGGGTGGGGGTCTGATGTTGGCCGTGATGCAGTTGCAGTACTTCCGGGGCGGGGGCGTGCGGCTGGGTTTCTAGGGCTGGCTCGACGGGTTCTGGAGTTCGTAGTCCAGGGCCAGCGTCGGCCAGTCAACGTCTCGCAGGGCCGGGTCCGTGTCGTACGGGTCCGGGACGCGGGTCGTCGGCTGGAACCAGATGACGGTCAGGCCGGAGCGGTAGGTGATCGGGTCCCTGGCCGGGGTCAGGGGCGTGGAGGAGAAGTGGCCGACGCAGGCCACGCGCGGGAGTGTCTCGACGGGGCCGAAGGCGCCCGCGTACTGGTCCGGGTACTCGCGAGGCGGCGGGATCAGGTGGACCGGCACGGTGGGGGACAGCCGGGCGGCGGTGTGCAGGAGGGCCTGGATGCGCAGGTCGTTGGCGGGGCGGCAGGGGTAGCCGTGCGGCAGGTCGCCGTAGGTCGGGGTGAGGCGCAGTTCGGTCAGGTCGACGCTGCGGCCGTCGGTCAGGACGATCCGGGTCAGCGACAGGGTCGGCACTCGGGAACGGTCGTGCATCGGGGTCTTTCAGTTCGGTGCCGGTGGGGTCGGGTGGGGCGGGTGCGGCCCCAGGCGAGGGGCAGGCGCTCGGTTTTCGTCGGGTGTCAGGGGTGCCGGGCCGTCATGCGTGCCGCCGACGCGATGGTCGCTCGGGCCTCGTGTTCGGGCAGGCCGGTGGCGCGGGCGGCTTCCAGCAAGGGGGTCAGCAGGGCCGGGCCGACGCCGTTCTCGTAGGCGCGGCAGGCCGCCCAGAAGAGGCGGGTGTTGCGCTGGCCCTCGTGCGCGGCGAGGACGAACTGGACCAGACCCCGGCCGTCGCCACCCGTGGGTCCGCTCCCGGCATGCCGCACGGGCGGCGGGAGCAGCAGGCGGAGGAGCGCGGGCGGGCAGGGCGCGGGCGCCAGGTGGGACGTGCCGGGGGCGGTCGTGTAGGCGCCGTGGCGGGTGCGGGAGCCGGGGCCGACCAGGTAGCCGCCGGCGCCCCGGACGTCGATGCCGGGGGCGAGGCGGCCGGCCGAGTTGGGGACGACGTGGTCGGGTGGGCCGGTGAGCCAGAGGTGGCGGCCGCCGCTGGGGGTGAGGACGACGACCGTGGGCGGGATCGTGAACAGGTGGCGCAGGGCCAGTTCGCGCAGGGCGGTCGAGGAGTCCGGCTCCGGTTCGCCGGGCCTCGTGTCGAGGTCGATGCCGATCAGGTGGTGCGGCGGCAGACCGCAGGCGATGCCGTAGCCCGTGGCCCAGGGGGCGGCGGCGAACAGGGCCCGGATGCGGACCGGGTCGGTCGACGCGTCGTGGACACCGTGGCCGAAGCGGCCGCACTCGCCGTGGCAGGTGAGGGGACCGGGGGCCGGGGCCCGGCGGTGCGGGGAGCGCAGCGCCGGGAGCTTCGTCCGGGCCAGCGGGATGACGGCCAGTCCGCGTTCCGCGGCTGACAGGGCGTGTGCGAGGGCCAGAGTCGTGGCCCGCCGGTCGGTGGTGGCCATGGGTCTATGTTCGTACGTATGTTCGAGAAAGGGAAGGGCGGGCGTGTGACACGCCGGGGCGGGCCGGCCGGGTGGAGAAAGTGGCGGAACGCTTCACCTCTTGCGGGGCTTGGGGTGGAGCTGTCCGTACTGTGTCGTGGTGGTACGGAAGGGAAGCAAAGGGGTTTATCGACTTGTCCTCACGCTTGAGGGCGAATCAGTGCTTCCGGGGTGGTTCGCCGGGGATTCGGTGGGCAACTCTGATCACGCGACGTCGTGCACAGCGTCGAGGCGGTCGGCCAACTGCCTTGGCACAAATCCTGGTTCACGTACTTCTCGCGTTGTCGGCTGGAAGCCGGTGCGCACTTGTTCTGGAGGAACAACATGGCAAGCATCCGTACCGCCCGTGTCGTCGCCGCCGTCGCCGCCCTCCCGCTCGCCGTCGCTCTCCTCGGCGGGGTGGCGGCGGCGGACAACGGCGCCTTCGCGGACGACGGATCGAGCGCGACCGCCGCCAGTGCCAACGCCGGCATCCTCGGCAGTGGTGTCGGCGGGAACAACAGCGGCAACTCGTCCACCACGCAGCAGCAGGCGGTCGGCTCGGGGGCCTCGAACCAGAGCAACACCGCGCAGGTCGACGGCTCCGCGTTCACGGCGATCAATCAGGGCAACGAGAACGTGGCCGTCAGCTTCTCCCCGCTGTGGTGGTGAGCTGAGGGGCCGGCGCGGGTGCGCTGCCGCACCGGCCCCCGGTTCCTTGTGCGGGTGTGCTTCATGGGGTCGCAGTGCGTCCGGGCGGCGGTACTTCGGTACCGTCGCCCGGACGTTTGCACGTTCCGGGTGGAAGCACCTTGGGTGGGAGCACCCAGGGGTGAACCCGCAGTACCCCTCCTCCCCCACTCCACCTACAGGAGGTGGGGCCACCACCACCCCTACAACCTGAGGGGGACTCTCCTTCGGGACCTGCGGCCGATCCGCCGGGCGCCCCCGCGCTCATAGCGTTGAGCCATGACCGCACCCGTCTGCACCAGCGCTTCGAACGCCGCCACCGCCCTGGCGCCGGCCACAGCGCCGGCCCCGGCCCTGGCTCCGGGCCCGGGCCCGGGCTCGGCTCTGGCCACGGCCACAGCAAGGACGCAGACCTTCCCGTACCCGTCGTTCTCCTCGTACGTGAAGGCCCGCCAGCCGGTGCTGCTGCGTACCGCCCGGTCGCTCACCGCGAACCCGAGCGACGCGGAGGACCTGCTGCAGACCGCGCTCACCAAGACGTACGTGGCCTGGGAGCGCATCGAGGACCACCGCGCCCTGGACGGCTACGTGCGCCGGGCGCTGCTGAACACCCGGACCTCGCAGTGGCGCAAGCGCAAGGTCGACGAGTTCGCATGCGACGAGCTGCCCGAGCCGGAGCCCGTGTCCGGCGGAGACGATCCGGCGGAGCGGCAGGCCCTGCACGACGCGATGTGGCGGGCGATCATGAAGCTGCCCGCGCGGCAGCGTGCGATGGTCGTCCTCAGGTACTACGAGGACCTCAGCGAGGCCCGGACGGCCGAGGTGCTGGGTGTCTCCGTGGGCACCGTGAAGTCGGCCGTCTCCCGGGCCCTCGGCAAGCTCCGTGAAGACCCTGAGCTGGGGTTTGTCCGGTCCTGAGCCGTTGTGTGAACCCCCGGTGGGATCGCGTATTCGGACCCGATCGCTGATCGATCACCCGGGACTAGTGACATACCGCGCGGTATGTGCGCAGAATCAGCGCAACCCTTACCGCCGCGTAGGCAATGTCGCCCCGGGAGGACACCGTGCTGAGCACGATGCAGGACGTACCGCTGCTGGTTTCGAGGATCCTGACCCACGGGTCGACCGTCCACGGCAGCTCGCAGGTGACCACCTGGACCGGTGAGGACGAGCCGCACCGCCGCTCCTTCGCCGAGATCGGTGACCGCGCCGCCCAGCTGGCGCACGCCCTGCGCGAGGATCTCGCCGTCGTCGACGACGAACGCGTCGCGACCCTCATGTGGAACAACGCCGAGCACGTCGAGGCCTACTTCGCGATCCCCTCCATGGGCGCGATCCTCCACACCCTCAATCTCCGCCTCCCGCCCGAGCAGCTGGCCTGGATCGTCAACCACGCCGCCGACCGGGTGGTGATCGCCAACGGTTCGCTGCTGCCGCTGCTCGCTCCGCTGCTGCCGCACCTCAAGACCGTCGAGCACGTCGTCGTCTCCGGGCCGGGCGACCGCTCCCTGCTGGACGGGGCCGCCGTCCGGGTGCACGAGTACGAGGACCTGATCGCGGGGAAGCCGACCGCCTACGACTGGCCGGAGCAGGACGAGCGGGACGCGGCCGCCATGTGCTACACCTCCGGCACCACCGGCGATCCCAAGGGCGTGGTCTACAGCCACCGCTCCATCTACCTGCACTGCATGCAGGTCAACATGGCCCAGTCGATGGGCCTGACCGACCAGGACACCTCACTGGTCGTGGTCCCGCAGTTCCACAACTGTGAGCCTAAAGGGGCATCCCCACGGCGGTGCCGCTCACCACATAGGCGACGACCCAATGTGAGCCACCGCGCGGCGTGCGGTGCCCGGCGCGTGCTCGCGGGAGGCCGCCATGTTTAGCACCATGCAGGACGCCCCGTTGACCGTGAGCCGCATCCTGCGTCACGGCGTGCGCGTCCACGGTTCATCGACGGTCATCACGTGGACGGGGTCCGGCCCCGCGCAACGACGCACCTTCGCCGAGGTCGGCGACCGCGCCGCCCAGCTCGCTCACGCGCTCCGCGAGCTGGGCGTCGGCGAGGGCGACGTTACGGGAACGCTCATGTGGAACAACTCCGAGCACGTCGAGGCGTATTTCGCCGTGCCGTCCATGGGCGCAGTGCTCCACACGCTCAATCTGCGCCTTCCTGCCGACCAGCTGAGCTACATCGCGCGCCATGCGGGCGACAAGGTGATCTTGGTCAACGGCTCACTGGTCGGGCTGCTGCTCCCACTCCTTCCGAACCTGCCCCGCCTTGATCACGTGGTGGTGTCCGGCCCCATGGCGGATGACGCCCGCGCGGCGCTGTCCAAGGCTTCCGGCGTGCAGGTGCACGAGTACGAGGAACTGATCGCCGACCGGCCCACGGTCTACGACTGGCCGGAGCTGGACGAGCGCCGCGCGGCCTCGCTCTGCTACACGTCCGGGACGACTGGTGAGCCGAAGGGGGTCGCCTACTCGCACCGGTCCATTTACCTGCACTCGATGCAGGTCAACATGGCTGAGTCGATGGGGCTTACCGACGCGGACCTCTCGCTTGTGATCGTCCCGCAGTTTCATTGCAACTCTTGGGGTCTGCCGCACGCCGCGTTCATGACCGGCGTCAACATGCTGATGCCGGACCGCTTCCTACAGCCGGGGCCGATCGCCGAAATGATCGAGCAGGAACGGCCGACCCACGCCGCGGCTGTGCCGACCATTTGGCAAGGCTTGCTTGCAGAGCTGACGGCGAAGCCTCGGGATGTCAGCACCCTGACTCAGGTCACGATCGGCGGTTCCGCCTGTCCTCCCGCCCTGATGAGGGCGTTCGACGACCTCGGCATGCGGGTGTTCCACGCGTGGGGCATGACCGAAACCTCGCCCCTGGGCACGGTGGCGAGGCCGCCGGCCACAGTGGAACCCGGCACCGATGAAGAGTTCGCCTACAGGCTGACTCAGGGCCGATTCCCGGCAGGTGTCGAGGGGCGTCTCATCGGTCCGGGCGGCGAGGAACTTCCCTGGGACGGCGAGTCAGCCGGCGAGCTGGAAGTACGCGGCCCCTGGATCGCCGGCGCGTACTTCGGCGGAGTCGACGGCGAGGCCGCCCGCCCGGCAGACAAGTTCAGCGCGGACGGGTGGTTGAAGACCGGCGACGTTGGCACGATCAGTGCCGATGGATTCCTGACCCTGACCGACCGGGCGAAAGACGTGATCAAGTCGGGTGGCGAGTGGATCTCGTCGGTTGAGCTGGAAAACGCGCTCATGTCCCACCCCGACGTTGCCGAGGCCGCCGTCGTCGCCGTCCCGGATGAGAAGTGGGGGGAGCGGCCGTTGGCGACCGTTGTACTCCGCGAGGGTGCCTCGGCCGACTGGTCCGCGCTGCGGGAACATCTGTCCGCGAATGGGATCGCACGGTGGCAGCTGCCGGAACGGTGGGCCCTGATCCCGGAGGTGCCCAAGACGAGCGTAGGGAAGTTCGACAAGAAGGTGTTGCGCGGGCGCTACGCCGACGGCGCGTTGCAGGTTACGCGGGTCTGACGCCCGGAAGTCTCACGGAGCAGCGGACGGCCCCGGTACCTGGTACCGGGGCCGTCCTGGTTCCGGCCCGCCGCGCCGCTCGGGGGATACGGCGACGGCGGACCTCCTCGCTACCGTCTCACCGGGTCCGGTAGCGAGGGGCTTACGACGCGTGTACGGGACACGCGTTGCGAGTGGCTGAACCCCTTTGGGGTGCTGTGGGGCGCCTTGTACGCTCGGCGCGGGGTGGGTCGGCCCGGAGTGTGCTGTACTCCGGGGCGGCCCATCATTCCGTCGGTCATACGTGGTAGGTCGTGCCCCATCGCATGGTTCCGCGCCCGAAGCAGGCGCGCACATGCTCGGCGATCTCCCCTTGGCTGGCCCCGCCGTCGAGGGGGTCGAACAGGACGAGGATGCGTACCGGTCTGCCAGCGGCCACTAGGCGTGTCCATGAGGTGGCAGCGGGGACGCGCAGCCGGTACGTGTTGTCGCCGTAGTCGAGGAACGGCATACCGCGCCGAACGCGGATGCGGTGTCCGATGTGCGGGGGGTGTTCGGCGCTCGGGCCGAGCCGCAGCGCTTCGGCGAAGGTTCGCATGTTCTCGCTGATGCGCTCGGCGCTTTCGTGCGCGAGGCGTGGTGGTGAGTGGTAGGCGAGCAGTTGGGCGACGGTGAACGCTTCGGTGGCGTGGATGCCGGTCGCGAGGTGTATCCCGCAGACGAAGCCAGGACCGGGCGGCGTCGTGATCTGAGACACGGTCATGATGCCTTCACTTCCGCCCACACGGCCTTGCCCAACGGGATGTCGGTTACGCCCCATGCGTCGGGGCATAGGGCGTTGAGGATGATCAAGCCTCGCCCACGGTCGCGGTGTTCAGACTCGGGACGGACCTTGGGCACTCGGCGCACGGGGTCGTGTACCTCGATGCGCGTCCGGCTGTCGTCGGCGTCGAGTACGACGCGTACGGAGTCTTCGGGTTCGGTGCCGTAGCGGATCGAGTTGGTGACCAGTTCACACGCGACCAAGACGGCGGTGTCGAGGTGGTCCTCGGATGCGCCCGGAACGTGGTACGTCACGAACTCGCGTACGAACTCCCGTGCCGCGCGGGCTGATTGGGCCTCGCCCGGCAGTAAGAGAATCGGCGGCGGGCCGTCGGGTGGTGTGCAGCAAGCGGGCAGTCCGGCCCGCCATTTTTCGATCATGCTTTTCCCCTCACGGGTGAGCGCTAGAGCGCGCAGGTCTTTCGTAGCACGCTCCGGGCAGCCTTGACCTTTCGTCACACAAGATTGCTCTCCCAACTCCCCCTAGTGCAAGCCCTGGCGCTCTGCGGTAGAAATTTGCATATGCCGGTAGGAGGAGAGTGCAGTGTGTTAAGTACGCAGGTGACAGCCGATGACGGGGCCGGGCAGACTGGTGAGCGAGCCACGGAAGGGGAGGGGAAGGGAATGAGTGCGCCTACAGTGCGCCGTCGGCGCCTCGGTGCGAAGCTGCGAGCGCTGCGCGCCGAACTCACCCTCGAAGAGGTAGCCGAACGGTCCGAGGGCCTGTTCGTGTACTCCAAGCTGTCGAGGATCGAGACGGCGAAGAGTCCGGCCAAGGCGAAGGACATCGACGCCCTGCTCGACCTGTACGTCACGCTGGGCCGGGAGGTGAGCGACGAACTGCGCGCCGCGCTGCTCACGCTCACCAAGGAAGGCGCGCAGCGCGGTTGGTGGCACTCGTATCGGGGCGTCCTGACGCCTGTGTACGAGGACCTGATCAGCCTTGAAGCCGAGGCCGAATCGGTCTCGTCGTGGCAGCTGGGCGTGATTCCGGGCCTGCTCCAGACCGGCGACTACGCTCGCGAGATCATCCGGGCAACGGCTATGTCTGAGGCGGTCGAGGCGCGCGTCGATGCCTTGGTCGAGGTGCGCCTCGCGCGACAGGCGGTGTTGAGCCGCGAGGACCCGCTCACCCTGTGGGCGATCGTCGCCGAGCAGGCCCTACGCTCGACGTCCGAGGGCGACGGCGTGATGCATGAACAGCTGGGCCGGTTGCTGACTATGGGGAAGCGGCCGAACGTGAACGTACAGGTCTTGCCCGTCAACGCGCCGTTGCACGTCGGGCAGCTGGGCAGCTTCACCCTTCTGGGCTTCGGCCCTCATGCAGACCTTGACGTTGTGCACACGGAGGGCCTGACCTCGGCACTGTACGTCGAGGAACGCGAGCAGGTCGCCGCACACCGGGACGCCTGGCAGCGGCTGACCTCTGCCGCGCTCTCGGTTGAGGCGTCGGCGGAACTGATCACAGAGATAAGGAAGAACGCATGACACATGTTGACGACGCCTCCACCCTGCCGGTGACGTGGTGGAAGTCCACGTACAGCGACAGCGGGGCGCAGTGCGTCGAGTGCGGCATCCTCGATGCCGAAACGGTGGCCGTCCGGGACAGCAAGGACCCCCACGGGCCCGCGCTGCTGATCGGCCGCGCCGCGCTGACCTCGTTTGCCGTAGCGGCGGCGGCCGGTCAGTTCGGCCAGATGTAAGGGAGCCGCAGACGTAACGACGGCCCGCCCCCGCGGCATTCGGGGGCGGGCCGTCCGTCGTGCGGGCCCCGGCCGCGAGCCTACGGCGAGCAGGCTGCCGGGGGAACAACACAAAGCCCCCCGTACGGCCATACGCGGCCGTACGGGGGGCGTTGCTTATGTGCGGGTGGCGATCTGCCACAGGGTGAGTGCGAGGCCGACCAGGGCGACCAGGGCGGCGACGGATGGCAGGGGCCACCGGGACCGTTCGAGGTCTGCGAGGCGGGTGTCGTTGCGCTTCTGGCGCTCGGTCTCGCCGCGTTCGAGGGTGTCGAGGCGGGCGTCGTGGTCGTCGAGGCGGCGCGCGTGTTCCTTGATCGCTTCGTCGGTCTGGTCGTGGCGTTGTACGAGCAGGGCGAGGGCGCCGTCGGTGCGCGTGAACCCGACCTCGATCGTCCGCCTGATCCGCTCCAGTTCAAGGGCGACTGCGGCCGGGTCGGACGGCGAGGGCTGGGTCGTCACGGCGCGGTGTGCTCCTTGTCGTCGTCGACCAGGCCGAGGCCGAGCCGGTCGAGCAGGGCCTCGACGCTCGGCAGGGCCATGACGCGGGCGAGGCCGCCGGCTGCGGCGAGACCGGCGGCGACCCACGGCAGGGACTCGGGCACGCCGGACGCGTCCACGATGGCGGGCAGTGCGACGGCGAACCCGACGATGCCCTGTAGGACGGTCCGCGCGGTGCGCTTGTTGGCGTCGGTCATGTGGTGGTGCTCCTGTTCCGGGTGGGCCCGCCCCGGTCGGGGCGGGCCGGTGAGGGTGGCGGGGTCACGCGGTGACGGTGAACCCGTGGTGCTTGGCGAGGATGTCGAGCGAGGCGCGGCCGGGCAGTCCGTCGGCGTCGGCGCCGTGGTACCCGCATCGGCGCTGCCACGCGGCGTACGCGGCCTTGGTCTGGGTGCCGAAGTGGCCGTCTGCGTACTTCTTGGCGAGCAGTCCCTCGGCCGCGAGGGCGTCCTCGACGATCCGGGCTCCCGCGTACGAGACCGGCGTACCGGACTTGGCCGGGTCGGTCCGGGCGGCGGCGAGCAGCTTGGACAGGTCGACGACCTTCGCCGCCGGCTTCGGCTTGCCGGGCAGGGTGCCGAGCAGCTTCCGCAGAGTCGTTTCCCCCGGCACGCCGTCGGCGTCCGCTCCGGAGTAGCCGAGGCTGCGCTGATAGTCGGCGTAGTTCTCGGTGTCGGCGTCCGACCAGGCCGGGCCGGGGCCCTGGGCGTAGTGCTTGCCGAACCCCTTCGCGACCAGAGCGCGGCCGACCTTGGTCACGTGGTCGCCCTTGGCGCCGTATCCGTAGGACAGGCCGCTGATCGTGACCCGGTAGCGGGCGACGGTCGGCTCGCTCGGCGAGGTGCTGCCGGTGAGCTTCTTCGCCCGGCGGACGATCTCGGGCAGCTGGGCGACGATCCGGGAGCCGGGGCACGACGTGTGTCCGCCCCACGCGCTACCGCCGAGGCCGTGGTACGCGAGGCCGCGGTCGCTGGTCGACGTGGCGACCTTGAGCGGCACGCCGTAGGTCACGTGGGCCCACGCCAGTACCTCGGCGTTGCGGTCGAGCTGGTCGTCGGTGAGGGTGTCGCCGCCCTGCCCCTCGTTCTCGACGGACAGCCACGACGTGTTACCCGCGGCCTGGGCCCACGCGCGGTCGGATGTGTCGACCCACTGATACAGGGCGCCGCCCTTGCCGGTGCCGAAGTGGGACGACGCGCGGGCCTTGGTGTTGCGGAACCACGAATCGGTTCCGCTGAGCGTTCCGGCCATGATGTGCACGACGACGCCGCGTACCTCGGCCTGTCCGTTGTCGGTGTAGTTGATCGGGATCGGGCGCCAGGTGGCGCCGGGCATACGTGCCACGGTGGGTGTCTCCAGACATGAAAAAACGCCCCGGCGCGGTGCGCGAGGCGTACGGGGCGAGCAGGGTTCAGACGTTGGCGAGGGCCATGATCGGGATGTCGTGATCGGCGAGGACGGCGGCGGCCGACTGGCTCACGGTGGTGGGCAGTGCGGCGTTTGACTGGCCTTCCGTGTACCAGGCGCGCGCGAACGGCGTTCCGGGCATCCAGAAGTTCGCCGTAGCGACCGGCGCCTCGTTCTGCACGTGGTAGAACGCGAAGTCGGCCGTTCCGCCCACGACCAGCGACCAGGCGGCCCAGTACCGGCCGGGCGTGAGCACGGTTTGCGTGATCGCGAGGGGTACGGCTCCGATGTGGTTCGAGACCATGGCGGGCATCGAGCCGGTTTCCTGCCCGGCCTGAGTGAGCGCGACGGCGGCCGACTCGACGACCTTGGTCCCGTTCTCCCGGTAGATGCCCGCCCGGTAGCGGTTGCTGGACACGCCCCCGTAGCCGCGGGCGAACATGACGATCCTGTCGACGGTTGTCGAGTCCGTGATGTTGAACCCGACGAAGTACAGCCGGTTGGGCTTGAGGTACTTCGCGACGGGGTTCGCCACGGTGTACGGGTCGCATGACCACGCCTCGAATCCGAGGGCCTGCGGCGTCCACGCGTTCCGGCCGGCGGCGGCGGGAAGCTGCGCGATCGGGACGCGGGCCGAGGCGTCGAGGGATGCGACGCCGTTCGCTGCTGCTCGCGCGGTCGTGGCGAGGGCACCGACCTGCGCGGCGGTGTGCGTGTGACTGGCGGTCGCCGCGCCTACGTCGCTGGCGGCGAGGACGACGACGCCCGTGTACCCGTTGACGGACGCGACAGCGCCCCCGCCGCTCGACGTGGGCAGCTGGGCGGCGGGGACCTTGCCGGACGCGTCCAGCTGCGCGACGCCGTTCGCCGCCCCTGGCGCGGTTGCGGGGACGGCCCCCACGTCGGCGGCGGCGAGGATGACCTCGGCGGCGCTGATGCCGTTGACCGACTGCACGACGCCCGGTGCTCCGGGTGCGCCGTCCGCTCCGTTGGTGCCGGGCGTGCCGGGTGCGCCCTGGTCGCCCTTGGCCCCCTTGGGGCCGATCAGGGACGCGAGCCACTGGGCGCGGGTGCCGGTGAACCCGGCGGCGACGGCGACCTCGTACGCGTCGCTACCGGCGAGGCCGGTCGCTCCGGTGTCCCCCTTGACGCCCTGGGGGCCGATCAGGGATGCGAGCCACTGCGACACGGTGCCGGTGAATCCCTGCGCGACGGCGACCTCGTACGCCGAGTCACCGCGCACGGCGACGTAGGTCGGGGTCGAGGGGTCGGTCGGCGCGATGTCGGCGAGGTCGACCTCGGGGGCCTCGGCAGGCAGCAGGATGGAGTACACGCGGTTCGTCGCGACGCCCGCGAGCTGTTCGGCGACCTGGTACGACCAGTCGTCGGGGTTCATGCCGGGGGCGTCGGTGGCCGGTAGGACGACCTCGAAAGCGCCGGTCGAGTCGAGCGGCGCGGTTACGGGTCCGCCGAGGATCACGTCGAACTCGCCGAACGTGACCAGGCTCGGGGCCCGCAACACGACCTGTCCCGTAAGGGGGCGGCCGTCAGGGGTCAGGAACCGGCCGGTCAGTCGGACGGTCGGTATCCCCTCGGGGAGCGGCATCGGTGGGGTCCTCCATGGTCGGCGGTGCGTAGGCGTGGGGGTCGTTGCCCGGGTCGGGCATGACGCCGCTGCTCGCGGCGTCGGGTGCGGGCGTGGTCACGGGGCCTCCGCTGCGGTGAAGGCGTTCCGGGTGTAGACGCCGAGGCAGTTCGTTTGAATCGGGCCGTTGCCGCTCCGTACGGAGTGCTTCAACCGGTAGTTGACGTGGTCCATGAACCCCTGCCGGACCGGCTTCGTGATCTGTCGCAGCGTCCAGCCGTTCGAGGTGTTCGCGACCCACGACTCGATCACGCCGTCGCTGTCCTCGAACTGGACATTGGCCGTGGTCCCGGCGGGCGTGTAGGTCTCGAACGCCGCGTACAGAACGGAGTTCATGAGCCGGGTCGCGCCGGTCCATGCGGTGGTGGTGCCGGTGTTCGCGGTCTGCTGGCCGGCGGTCGACTGCATGGGGACGGGCATCGAGGGGCGGCCGAGGAACCCGTCTGCGTAGGCGTCATCCATGACGATGACCTCGCCGTCGCGTGACCACATGCGGATCATTTGCGAGTCGGCGCTGTTCACGTCGTCGCCGACGGTCAGGGCGGCAGTGCCACTTTCGCGGCCGAGGCCGACGCCCCAATCGCCTTGCGGGGTCTGCCCGACGATGAACGTCCGTTGTCCGCCGGGGGTCTGGGCGATCAGCTGCCCGCCCTCGCCGATCACCACGTCGCCGGCCATGACCTGATTGAGGGCCGGGCGCATCTGCGCGCGCCCGCGTAGCTGCCGTACCTCCCGTTCGAGGGCGGCGATCCGGTCGAGTACGTCCTGTGGGACGAACGGCATTACGGGGCCTCCAAGTACAGCTGCGCGGTTTCGGGGCGCCCGCGCTCGGGCGGGCTCACGTTGATGCCGACTACGCGGTATCGGGCGTCGAGGGCGGTCGGGTGCCACAGGTCGCGGATGCGTAGGCGGATGGTCGAGCCGAGCAGGCCCGGCGTGATCGCGCCGCCGAGCCGGACCGTGATTTCCGGGATGGTGACCGGGGTACGGGCGGCGGCGTGGTCGGCGCGGGCGTAGGCGTCGAGGGTGTCCTGTCGCTCAACCGTGGTGTAGTCGCTCGACCCGTCGAGGCGCGGCCACCCGGCGGCGAGGTCGTCGTCGGCGACCAGGACCGGCGAGGTAAGGGGGAAGGAGTCGGCGGCCTGGTTGGTATTGATGGACGCGCCGCGCGTCTGCCAGGTGTTCGCCTTCTTGGTGGCGTCGACCGGCCACGTGTAGGACAGGACCGGCCCCGGATGGTCGAGGACGACCTCGGACGCGCCCGTACGGATCGTGGGGTGTCCCAGCTGCAACCGCTTGATCCGGCGGCCGTCGCTGTCGCGGAAGCTCGCGATGCGCCACTCGAACCCGTTCTCGACGGCGGCGAGGTCGTCGAGCAGGTCGCCGACGCTCGGGAGGTCGTACCGCAGGAAGGTGCGGTCACGCGCGATGCCGGACGGGTCGGCGTCGTACGTGATGCCGATGTCGCCGCCGGGTGCGTTCTGTGCGTAGTCGACCAGGCCGCGAGCGATGTCGAATTGGTCGACCTGCTGCGCGATCTGCGTGTCGTACAACAGGCGGCGGTACAGGTAGCTTTCCCACCCGCCGGCCTGAATCTGGGCGCCGAGGAAGCCGCGGGCGTCCGAGGCGAGGGCGAGCGTCCACAGGACTCCGCCCCACCACAGGTCGCGCCCGCGCTCGACCCATATCCCCGTACGGCCGGGCAGGATCGCCCGGCGGGCCCGCTCGGCCACGGCGCGGTTGGGGATCGGCACGGTGCCGGTGAACCGGCCGGTCTTGCCGATGTAGTCGTCGAGGGCGACGCCCTGTACGGGAAGGGCGTCGAGCAGCTGGTCGGTTCGCAGGTCACAGAACAGGACCCGGTACGGGGGCGCGGCTCGCACGGCACCCCCCGTCACGGCAGCAGGAATGTGCACGACGCCCTGATGTTCCGGTCGCTGCGCAGCGCGCCGCCCCCGGACCAGGTGCGCAGCGTGATCACTCCGGACGTGGCCAGGCGGGCGGACCCCTCGCCGTATCCGTCGGACACGGATATGTCGGCGTCGATGTTCGGGCGCCACCCGCTCGGCAGGGTGCCGATCGTCTCGTCGTTGATGTTGCCCCCTGCGGGCACGTTGAGCTGTGCGCCCTTGCGGCTGACCTCGACGACGAACGAGCACACGCCCGCGTCGGGATTGCGGCGCGCGGCGAAGGTGTTCAGCGTGTAGGCGGACGAGACGGCGAACCCGGTCGCGGTCGACTCGGTCCGGCGCGGGGTCCGGTAGGTCTGCCATTCACCGGCCGTCGCGTTCCACCGTTCCAGCACGCTGCCGTTGTCGCGGTACTGGCCGTCGTACGAGCCGTTGAAGCCGAGGCCCCACCCGCGCGGGATGATGCCCCCGGCGGCAGTGGTGTAGCGCCGCCGGTCGGCGAGGGCGGATGCCCAGTTGATGCCGCCCACGCCCGCCGAGGTGCCCGCGGGTACGGCCACGTCCCACAGGCGCAGACTCGCCGGCTCCAGGGTCGGCGCGGTCGGGGTCGCGTCCGGCTCGCCCTCGACGATCTCGATACGGGCGAGGTTCTGCCCTTCCCGGTCGAACAGGGCGTCGAGCACGCGCACGGCCACGGTGTCGATGCGGCCGAACTGGGCGTCGCCATCGGTGAATGTGAGGGTGACCGGCCCGTCGTTGGCGATCGGGTACGCGCCCTGGGCGTCGGTGCCCTGTACGTACGCGCGCCCGGCGCCGATCTGGAGTTGCATTGCGGCGGCGCCGGTCGCGGCGAAGGGGTCGCCGCCCGGCAAGACACCGTCGCGGACCCTGATCGGGGACTCGTGCGCGACGGGCGACACGGGGGCGAGGCGGGTGTCTTCACGGGTCTGCGCCTTGGGCAGCAGCCATGCGGAACGCACGGTCACGGGGGGTGTCTCCTTACCAGTAGGCCGGGCGGTACCGCACGGTCGCGGTCGCGGCGGGGTCGCCGGACGCGGCGCGGAATTGCAGCTGCGAGGGGCCCGGCGGAAGAGTCCATGTCTGCTCGGGAACCGAGCGCGCGGTCGCGGTGTAGATCCGCGAGGCGGTCGCGTTGAGCGTGACCGTGCCCGCCGCGGTGTCGACGGCGAGCACGTCCTCGGCGGCGAGCGGTAGGTCGTATTCGAGTACGTCGCCCGTGTCCACGTTGGTGATCGAGGGCCGTTCCACCGGGCCCCGGAACTCGATCAGTGGATGGGTCGCGGCGTCCCCGGCGTTGACGACCGACAACGTGCCGGTGCTGCCGGGGGTGCCGAAGTCGAGCGGCCACGACAGGCCGCCGGACGGCGAGCCGATCAGCAGCGACGACGTGCCGATCGGGACCGGCGCGGGGAGCGCAGCGGGCAGCAGTACGACCGGCTGCACCCACGCGGCCCCGGCGGGCGCCGTCGCGTCGAACGTGCCGTCGCCCTGGTCGCCGGTCGAGTCGGCCAGGTACGCGCCGGACGCGTCCCACCACCGGAGGATGATCGTCGCCCCCTGGGCGGCGGCGAGCGCCGACGCGAACGCGACCTCGGCCCCAACGGACACCGGCCACCCGTAGTCGCTCGACTCGGCCGACCAGACCAGTTCACCGCCGGCTGTCTGGGGGTGAACGCTTACCGTGCCGACACCGTCGCCGGCGAGGACGGGGTCGCCGTCCGTCCACCAGCGCCAGAGTTCGCCGACGCCGGCGGCCTGCTCGCCGTCGAGAACCTGCTCGGGGTCGGTGTCCCACATCAGGCCGCTTTCCGGGGCGGGCAGGGTCGCGGGGGCGACCTGCTCGACCAGGCCGTACCGGCGCGGGTCGGTCGCGACGAACTCGACCGCGCCGCCCGTGATGGTGCCGAGCCGGTAGCCGAGGCTCGCGGGTATCGCCCGGCGGGTCGCGCGGGCCCACACGAGCAGGGGCCCGCGTTCGTCGATCCACACGACGAGCGGTAGTTCGTCCTCGACCGGCACCGTGCCCCGGTTGAGGGCGGCCACGACCGCGCCGACGGACGCGCGCGGGGCCCGGATGACCAACCCGTCGAGGCCGATCGTCCGGGCCTGTGCGAGCAAGCCGCCGGGGAACGCGCCGTGCGCGTCGCTGCGCGGGACGGTTCCGGAGTCGAGGCCGGGGAGGTCTTCCCACCCGGTGAGGGTCCGCCACCCGTAGGGGGTGCCGGGGCCGAGCAACAGGTCGCCGTACTGGACGTGTCCGGGCCGGGTGACCTGGTCGCCGACAGCCATCGTCACCCCCTCGCCTTGGCAAGCCAGTTGAGGGCCCGCGCGTTGTCGTCCGGACTGCCGTTCTCAGCGGCGTGCCAGTGCTCGACGTGCACGGTCGGGCCGGACGACGGCGCGGCGGCGAACGGCGAGCCGTAGCCGGGCACGACCGCGCCCGCGAGGGCGGGCACGGCGGGCGGCTCGACCAGGTTCCGCATGGTGCGGGCGACCGCGCCCGCGCCGCTCTGGATTCCCTTGACCAGACCGGCGGGAATCCACCGGCCGACCTGCTTTGCCATGACCCGCGACGGCGAGTGAATTCCCAGAGCCTTGGCGATCGGTCCGGGAATCATGTTTTTCGCAAAGGAAATCAGCTGGCTTTTCAGCCAACTGCCCATTGAGCGAACGCCGTTGTAGAGGCCGCGAATCAAGTCGCGCCCCTTGTCCGACAACAGATCCTTGAGACTACCGACGGCGGAAACGATTCTGCCGGGCAGGCCGCGCACCCAGTTGACGAGTTCCGTCGCCTTGCGAACGCTTCCATCCTTGATGGACTGCCAATGCTTGATGATCAGGCCGGGCAAGGTCCAGTTAAGAAAGAAGTTGATCAGCTTTTGCGGCAGGCCCTTGACCCAATCCACAATTCCGTTCCAGACCCGAACGGTTCCCGACTTGATCGAATCCCAATGCTTGATAATGATTCCAACAAGCGTGAAATTCAGGAACAGGTCGAGGAGGAACTGACCCACGGACTTGATCTTGTCCCAGATCCAGTCCCACGCCGCAGCAGTGGCGCTCACGATGGTGTCCCAGTTGGCGACGATGAGCGCGACCAGGGCGACCACGGCCGCGATGATGAGCCCCACGGGGCCCATCGAGAGAACCCACGCAGCAGCCATCCGCGCGGCCTGAATCATCGACTGTGTGCCCATGAGGACCCACGCCCCCACCACGCGGGCGGCGGCGGCAACTGCCCCCGCGCCCTGGGCGATCCAGCCGGCGAGTATCGACGCGTTGGCGACCAGGAACGCGCTGACCGCGCCCGCCGAGGCGGTGCCCTGGGCTATCCACCCGGCGACGACCGCCGTTGAGGTGGCCCACGCCTGTGCGGCGAGGGCGACCAGCGTCGGGAGCAGAAAGGCCGTGATCAGCCCGGCGGCGACGGTGAAGGCCGTCGAGTGGTCGGAGACGAACCCGGCCGCCGTGGCTACGCCCTTGCCGAACTTGAGCGCGTACTCGGCTCCGGTGACCAGGGCCGGTACGACGTAGTCGCCCATGACGCCGACGAGTGCTTGCATGGCGCCGCGCTTGAATGCCTCGAACTTGGTCGCGGCATTGTCCCGCATCGCGTTTCCGGCCTTGTCGGTCGCGCCCTTGACATCGCCGAGTGCCTTTACTGCGGTGGCGGGATTGAGCTTGAAAAGCGCGCCTTGCAAATCCTCGGCCTTGGTGCCGAAAAGCGCGACAGCGGTCGCGTTCCGCTTGGCCGGGTCCTCAATGGCCTTGATGCGCTGGAGGACATCGCCGAGCGCCTTACTGGCCTCGGGCCCGCCCTTAGTGAACGTCTTAGCCATGACATCCGCGTTAAGGCCAATGTCCTTGAAAGCCGCGACACTCCCCGCAGACATGTCCTTACTGCGGATCGCAAATTCTTTCAGCGCGTCCGCGACGGTGTCCGCATCGCGTGCGCCGCCCTGCAACCCCTGTTGCATAAGGCCCATCGCGGTTTGCGCGTCGAGGCCGAGGTCGCGGAACTGTGTCGGATATTCGGTGAAGGTGTCGAGCAAATCCTCGGCGGAATTGACGCCCTTCTGCGTTCCCTTTACGAGAACGTCCATTGCCTCATCCGCAGACGACGCAACGCCGGTCTTGAGCATCGTCCCGACCGCGCGGGACACCTTCCCCACGTCCTCGCCCATCACGGCCGCGGTGTCCGCGACCCGCTTGGACATGGTCTGTATCTGGGCCTGTGTCGCCTCGGGCGGCAAAAGCCCGTTTTGGGCAATGCCCTTGATGACCTCGGCGCCGTCCTCGACCGAGTCGACGATCGCGCCCGCGTACAGGTCACCCGCGACCTTGCCGTACCGCGCGGCCACCGGCCCCGTGGTGCCGAGTTGGGCCTGTAGCTTGCCCTGCACCTTGCCCTGTTCGAGGGCCTGGCCGACTCCGGCCATGAGGGCCGCGCCGATCGTCGCGCCGACGGCGGCCCAACCGAACGCCGCGAGGGCACTCGATCCCTGGTCGGCGGCGCTGTCGGCGCCGTCGGCCATGCCGTCGCCGATCGCGTTCCCGGCCTGCTGACCGGCGCGGTTGGCGTCGGCGATCATCGTGTCGCCGGTCGCGCGCATACCGGCCTCGGCGCGCTGCATGCCGGCGGCGGCGGGGCCGTCGTCGACTGTGATCGTGGCGAGGAGTTCGCCGACGGTCAGGGACACGCCGGATCACCTCCTGTCGGGGGTCATCCGGCGCGGTGCCGGTAGTGCGGTTACGCGGCGGGAATGCCGGTGATAGCTGCGATCTCTGCGGGGTCGGTCACCTTGCGGGGGGTGCGCGACCAGGCGCGGGCGAACCTCGCGTCGCCGGACAGGCCAGAGATCAAGGCCAGGAACCGGCGGGTGGACAGGGCGGCGAGGTCATGGGCGGCGAGGCCGTACTCGCGGGCGAGGTCTGCCTCGACGGCGGTCCAGTTGATCAGGACCGAGCGCCAGAACTCCCCGCCTTCTTCCCCTTCTTCTTCGCGGTCGTCCGGCGCGCCGCCCTGTTCGGCGCGGCGGCTTTTCCCGCTTCCTGCTGCTCGTACAGCTCGGCGGCGCGCACCATGGTGCAGCTGCCGGGCTTGCGGATGTTGGCGGCCGAGTAGATGAGCACGACGCCGAGTTGCCGGTCGGTCATGCCCGCTTCCGCCCACGTGTCGAGGACATCGGCCCCGTACAGGGTGGCGAGCATCCGCCGCACGTCGTCGGGGTCGCTGGACTCCTGTACGCGCTCCATCTGGAGTGTGAACATCAGGGGCAGGGACTCGGGCAGGGTGTACGTGCTCCCGTACAGGGTCAGCCGCTCGCGCGGCCGGGTGGCGGACTCCTCGGCGAAGAACGCGTCAAAGTCGGCCAGACCGGCGGCGTCGAGGTGCTGCTCGTCGTCCTGGTCGAGGTCGAGGTCGGTCACGGGGTCGTCACCACCGCGGCGGTGGTCGGCGTCCCGCATCGCGTGATCGTCGCTGACCAACTCGTCTTGTCGTTGTTGCCCCCGCCCTGCTCGCCGGGCGTGACGGTCGACTCCCACACGACCCACTGAGTCTGTGACTCGTGACGCCACCGGACGCGCCCGCGCGACTCGAATCCCAGGCGATTCGTCCACACGGTGTCGATGTACGCCTGTCCGGGGTCCTGGGCCTTGGTGGTCTTGTCGATGCGGTACTGACCCTCGATCGAGAGGGACGCGCCGCGCTGCATGACGTCCTGCTCGTACATGCCCTCGGACTCGAACACGGTCGTTTCGGTGGTCTCTTCGTTCTCACCCGGATTGTGGGTAAAAGTGTTGATACCGGCGATCGGGAGCCATGTTTCCGTACCGGCCTCGGCGTCCTCGACCTCGAAAATCCAGCCGCGGGCGTCGATGGGGCGGGAGTTGCCTGCCATCGGGGGGTTCTCCTTACGTGGGTGCGGGGCCGGACACGTCAAGGTCGAAATTGACGACGTGCTCGTGTCGGCCGGTGGAATCGGGCCCCATCGGGGCGGGGGTGCCGCGCGCGGCGGCGAGGGTGAGCCACAGGCCGCCGGGCAGCTCCACGCCCGCGAGGCCGTGTACGGCGCGGTACAGGGCCTCGCACCGGGCGCGGGACAGACGCGGGTCGGGCCCGCCCCGTACGCGGACCTGTAGGCGCCGCTGTTCGGCGTCGTCGCGCGCCTCGGGCGCGGGCCCGTCGTACAGGGCGAGCGACACGGCGGCGTCGGGCGCGGGCGGCATCGCCTCGACGAACAGGTCACCCGCGCGGCCGGTGGGGTCGTAGGTGACCAGGCCGAGGCCGTCGAGGTAGCGGGCGAGGCCGTCGAGCAGGTCAGCCACGGAGCGACCTCCGCACCTGGGCCGCGATGATCTCGGCGACGGCGCCGGCTTCCTCCGTGAGGGGCCCTTCGAGGTACTTCGCCGTCCGGCCCCCGTCGTGCCGGTAGTGCAGGTTCTCGTGTTGCCTGATCGCGTACGGGGTGTCGTAGGACACGCCCGCGGTGAGCGCGCTCTCGTCGACCGAGGCGACGCCGCTCCGTTCGAGGGTCGCCTCTTCGATCGGCACGCGGCGGCGGGAGCGTTCGAGGACGTGCTCGGCGGCGAGCCGTAGGCCGCGCACGGCCCCGGCGCGGGTGCCGCGCAGTGCGGCCGTGCCGTTCCACGTGAGGCGGGCGCGGGCGGTCACTCGCAACTCACCTCCGTACAGGCCGGAACGGGGAGCCCCGGCGCGGTGTGCTCGGCGGTCGTGATCGCCGTGGTGGTCCGCCCGTCGGGGAGGGTGATCCGGGAGCCGGGCGGGCTGTCGAGGCCGGGCTCGGTGATCACCTGCGTGGTGCTGACGACCTCGCGGCCGTCGGTGGCCCGGCGCACCTGCCGGACGGCGGCCGAGACCAGGGCGGGCACGTCCTCGACGGCCGGGCCGTACGTCGGCCCGTACGCGCTGTCGCCGAGGTAGGGCTCGACCGTGATCCGGTGGCGCAGCAGGTAGCGCGGAACGTTCACCAGATCACCCCCGGCAGCAGTCCGGCGCGCGTCAGGGCGCGGTGCGCGCGCGGCGCGAGGTCCACGTCGCCGACTGCCTGGGGGCCGTCGCGGCGGTCGCCGAGCGAGACAGGGCCGATGGAGACGCTTCCCCACCGGCCCGCCGCGCCCGTGCCGTCGTCGCCCGTGGCGAGCTGGTACTCGCACTGCGCGCACACGGCGTCGGCGAGGGCCGACACGATGGCGGGATCGGTCGGCATGCCGAGGCCGTCCGTCCCGTACAGGGCGGTGAGTAGGGCGTCGTCGATGTCCTCGGACGCCCTCGCGAGCAGCCGCTCGGCGCCCGGCGGGGCCGGGGTGCCGGTCCACGCGGCCAGTTGCTCGGGGGTGGCGTAGACGCGGCCCACCGGTCACCCCCCGTCGGTCGTGCCCTGCTCCGTCTTGCGGCGGGCGGCCGGGCGCGGCTTGCGCTTGGGGGCCTCGACCGGCTCGGCCGCGATGCCCGGGGCGACGGACTCGGGCCCGTGCGGGTTGACCTCGCCGGCCCCGGACGGTGCGCCCGTGTCGCTCGGGCGCGGGTCGACCGCCGCATCGCGCAGCGCGGTGCCGACCTGCTCGACCTCGACCTCGCGCGGGTCGACCGGCTCGACCGGCTCGGGCGGGGGCGGCGCCGATGTGTCGACGCCGTACCCCCGGCGGCGCGCGTACGCGATGAGCGCCGGGTCGTCCGTGGTGGCCTTGCCGTTGCGGAACCGGAGACCGGCCGGGCCGTCGCCCGTGAACCCCTCAACGGGGCTGTGAAGGGTCGCCATGATCACGCCACCTTCACGCCACGGAGAACGGCGGCGGCCTTGGTCGCCTTGAGCGCGACGCCCACCGGCCCCATCTCGACCTCGCCCGTCTTGACGGCGCCCGCGCTGGTGAAGTCCGGGAGCCACTGACGGACCAGGGCGCCGCCCGTGGTGCTGATGCCGTGGAAACCGTCGAGGCCGAGGCGCACGGCGTAGATGTCCGTGGTGCCCGCCTCGGCGTCGGTCGGGATCACGGGGTCGTTGCTGCCCGCCTTCGCGCCGAGGTCGACCAGCGGAATCCCGCGCCACGTGGTGATCGTGCGGCCGAACCCTTCGAGGGTGCCCAGCTGCGACACGAAGTCGCCGATGGTCTCCAGCGCCGCGAGGGCGTCGGCGTTCATCAGGAGCGCGGTCGGGGAGCCGTCCAGCTTGGCGTACAGCCGGCGCAGGTGCTTGAGCGCGGCAATGCCGGTCACCTGCGAGTTGACGGCCGACCAGTCGTAGCCGGTCGCGGTGCCGAGGGTGAGTTCGGTACTCGACCCGGCGAGGGCCTTGTCGAGGCCGTCGAACGAATCGACATCGACCGCCGAATCGCCGTTGATCACGGCGTCGGAAAACGTCGCGTTCGCCGCCTTGATCTTCTGCGACATCTGGAGGCTGACCTCACCCGATGCGGCCGGACCCATGTTCGCGAGGACGCGGTCGATCTGGAACGCGCCGCCCAGAACCGCGAGATCCGTGGTGAACCGCTGGCGCGTCACCTCGGTCTTCTGGTACTCGCTGTTGATCGCACGGAACGCGGCGGTGGGCTGCGTGATCAGGCGGGTGTACCCGTAGGTCAACACCGCCCCGCCCCCCGCCGGGTTGACCACGTCGTCGAACGTCAGGTTGTCGAGCAGCCACGACGACTTGCGGAATTCGTCGATGACCATCAGGTCGATGTCATCCTGTGTGTTGAGCTTCGCCTGAGCGAGGGTCACGGCCATGTGCGGTTACTCCTGGGGTGTCAGCCGCCCAGACGGGCGGCGATTGCGTCGGTGAGGGTGGCGGGCTTCCGGTCGCCGGTCGGTGCGCCCTGGAACTCGGCGCCGCCGCGCGGGGGCCCGGCGGGCGCGGCGCGGTACAGGTCGGGGTCGGTGGCGACCTCGTCCGTGATCGCCTTCTTCAGCTGCTCGGCGAACCCCTCGGCCGTCGGGTCGAGGGCGGCGAGCTTGTCCACGAAGGAACGGGAGTTGAGCAGGCGCGAGGCGTTGGCGCCCTCGGCCCCGGCGGCGCGGTACGCGGCCAGTTCGGAGCGGGCGGCGCGCAGCTGCCCGGAGAGGTCGGCGACCTGCTCGGTCAATTTCGCCGGGTCCGGCGGGCCGTCGTCCTGGACCAGGCCGAGGGCCTTCCCGATCTGCTGCGCGATCTCCGTCCGGGCCTCGTCGGCGGCCTTCTGCTTCGCCGTGATCCGGCCCTTACCGGCCTCGGCGCGCGCGTCGCTGAGGGCCTTCTGTGCCCACGCGGGGAGGGTCTTTTCGTCACCCTCGGCCGGCTGCTGCTGCGGCGGCTCGGCGGGCTTCTGCTGGGTCGGGTCCTGCCCGCCCGGCTGGCCGTTCGGGTCGCCCTGCTGTCCGGTGCCCTGCCCGCCGTCGCCGCCCTCGCCGGTGCCCTGCCCGCCGTCGGCGTACAGGATCGGAGAGAACGGGTTCACCGCGTAGGGGTGGGCCCAACCGGCGCCGTCGAGGCGGCGGCGGGCGAGGGTGCGCGTGTTCATGGGGTGCACTCCTGGTGCGTCGGGCCCGCTCCTGGCGGGCGCGTTCGGGCATGCAAAAGGGGCCCGCTCCTGGCGGGCCCCTGGGGGTGTCGGTGCTGCTCGGGCTACTCCTGGTCGGCCACCGGCCGAGCGCGGGCGTAACCCTTGATCCATGCAGTACGGAGCAGGGAATCGGACGGATGCGGGCACGTCCTCACGTCGTCGCCTCGGCGCCCGGCCTCGGCTCCCTGGATGACTGCCCGCGTGATGTCCTCGCGTGTGCCCACGCGTTCCCCCTCACCGCTTGTTCTGCTGGTCCGTCTCGTTCTTGCGGGCCCCGGACGCCCAGCGCTGTTCGCGGCCGGTGACCTGCTCGACGAACTCGGCTTGAGTCAGCCGGCCATGGGCGGCCCACCACTCCTTGAGTTCGTCCGAGGCGCGGGCGTACGCGATGCGCGCGGGCCCGCTGAACAAGGATGCCGGGTTGATTCCCGCCGCGGCTGCCTTCTTGTTGAGCAGGTAGCCGTTACAGGCGTCCTCGGCGGCGAGGTACTGCCGGTACACGTACTCGTCGTACAGCTGCCGGGCCTCGCGGCGGGTAATGAGGTGCCGCTCGTCGTCGGCCTCCGCGACCTTGCCGTACAGCTTCTCGGCGGCCTCCCTGATGCCTGCCCAGAACCCGTCCTCGCCGTCCTCGGCGTGCGCCCCCCACGTGTCCGGGGGCGGCGCGGGGTCCATCACTTCGGCGAGGGCGTCGCCGTCGGCGAGCAGGTCGTCGACCGCGTTCCCGGTGACGGCCGGGGGCGGTAGGGCGACGGCGTCGCGGCGGTCCATCTCGGCGGCGATCCTGAGCAGTTCCTCGCTGTTGGCGTACTGCATGCACCAGGCGAGGGCGTCGTCGCCCACGTCCGCGAGGTCTGCGGCAAGGTTCCCGCCGGGGAAGTACCGGCCGAGCAGGTCGCGCCGGTCGGCCTCGGCGGCCAGGGCGGCGAGGTCGTCGCCCTGGGCGACGCGCGCGCGTGCGGCGAGGTCGTGGTCGGACAGGCCGACCAGGTCGGAGCGCACGCCCGGTAGCCGGCTGGCGAGGTCGCGCCGGTTCATCTCCGCCATGACGCGCAACGTGTCGCCGTCATCGAGGTGGGGGTACGCCCGCGCGAGGTCGGTGTCGCTGAAGGCGAGCAGGTCGTCGGCGAGGCGCCCGCCGGGCCGTACGCGGCCGAGCAGGTCGTCGAGGTCGCGCCGGTCGGCCTCGGCGGCGATCCTCGCGCGGGCGCGGTCGTCGAGCAGGCGCGACCCTTCGGCGGCGGCGAGCTGGTCGTCGCTCATCTCCCGTACCGACCGGTCGTCGCCCGCCCAGACGCGCGCGGCGTCGACCTGCTGCGGGGTCGCTTTGGTGCGCGGTGCGGGGAGGTTCGAGGCGCCCGGCTGCTCGCGGTGCCGCAACCGGCGTAGGTCGGGGTGGGCGGCGAGGTGGTCGCGCATGGCCCCTTGCCACTGGCGGGTTTTCGCGCGGGCGGCGCGCTGCGCCTCGGGGGTGACGGCGGCGGCCTCGCGGTTCTTCCACTTCCTGATGTTCCGCTCGATCGCCCTCTGTCTCTGTCCCGCTTCGTACCCGGCGGGGTCGCTGGTGGCCTGCTCGGCCACTGTCAGACCCGGGGTGTATGCCGACACGCTGTGCCTACAGTTCGGGTGTTGCAGCCCTGCCCGGCGGGCCTGGTCGAGCGATCCGGCGACGTTCACGCGGACCATGCGGCCGTCCTCGACTGCGTGCTCGACCTCGACCGTGCGCTCGCCGTCGGGCCCGCCCACGGTCAGTACCCGGCCTTCCCAGTCTCGGCAGAGCGGGCACTCGCGCGGGGCGTTGGACACGATGACCAGGTCGACGCCGGCCTCGGCGAGGGTGCGCGTGTGCGCCTCGGTCGCGGCGCGGCCGACGGATGTCCGGACGGCCATTTCCGCGTAAGAGGTGAGCTGCCAACGGCGCCCGGCGCGGTCGCGGAACGACGTAATGCCCTGGTCGGCGAACCTGCGCATGGCGTCCTGTGTCGCCTGTCGGCGGGTGCCGGTGCCCAGTAGCGGCGTGGCGGTGACCTCGGCGACGACGCCGCGGTACCCGTCCTCGACGGTCCGCAGAATCGAGCGGTGCCGCTCGGTGAGCAGGTCGACCGTTTCCTGTGCGAGCCGGTCGACGGCCTGTGCGTTCGGCGTCACGTCGTCGACCAGACGGCGCGCGTCGTCGGACAGGGCGCCCAACTCGGCAACCGCGGCGCGGTGCCCCGTGTTGTACGCGTCGGCGACGGCGTCGAACACGTCGAGGGAAACGGCCTTGCCCAACTCGTCGACCACGGCCTGTGAGGCGCGGCGTACGGCCTGGACGGCGGCGAGCTTCCGCTCGGCCCACCCCGGCGCGTCGAGGCCGTCGGCGAGCTGCCGGGCGATGATGCCCAACAGCCGCGCCTCGGCGTCCGCGTACAGGTCGCGCGTACCGGCGGCGAGGTCTTCGACCATGCCCGGATGGATCGGCACGGCTCACCCCCCGTCGGTCACGCGGCCATGGGGAAGTTCCCGACGGGGTCGGGCGCGGCTGCTCCGGTCTCGGCGAGGATCGCGTCGACCTCGGCGCGTACCGCCGTGTCGTCCCAATCGGGGTGCAGGATCTTGACCTTGGTCGAGGTCGACACGGCCCCGGCGCGGTTGAGCAGGTCGAGCGTGGTCGCCGTCGACTGCTCGCTCTCGGCGACGCCGTCGCCGAACTCCACGCGCGGGCGCGCGGGCGTGATGCGGCTCCCGAACAGGGCCGCGTCGAGCTGCAACAGCACGTGACACATGTCGGCGACGCCGTGTCGCCAGTACCCGGCCTTCTTGCGGCGGGTGACCATGCTCCGGGCGTCGCGGCTGTCGACCTCGGTCGCGGTGACCGGCTGTCCCTCGCCGTCCAGTCCGAACGACTGGGGCGAGTAGCCGGCGGCCTGGGCGGCCTGCCGCATGATGGCCTCGGCGCTGCTGCGGTGCTCCTCGACCCGGATATCGAACTGAGCGAGGGTGATCCCCACGCCCTCGTTCGGCGGCATCTTCAAGCTGTGCCAGACCTCGCGGTCGTCGTCGAACGACGCCCCGCGTCCCGGCCCGTCGTTGCGCATGTACCCATCGGGGATGATCAGCCGCGCGCGGGCGAGGCGGATGTCGCGCATCCACGATGTCCACACCTCGTCGAGGCTGTCGAACATGTCGTAGATCGGCGCGGCGTAGTCCGAGCGGCCCAGCGGGGAACCGCGGTGCAGCCGGTTGGGCAGCATGTTGGGGATGTACGCGGCGGTGAGATCCCGGATGCCGGTCGCGATGCTGTCGCCCTCGCCGTCGGCGTCGAGCGAGTCGACCAGGTCGGCCGTGTCGGGGTGCTCGGTGATCGGCACCCGGCGGCCGAGATTGTCGCCGCTCCCCTCGTACAGGGCATGGACGATCCGGCCGGACTCGTGCCGCTCGAAGTGCCGCCACACGGTCGACTCGGTCGAGCCGTCCAGCTCGCGCCAGAAGTTCACGGCGCGCAGCATGCCGAACCGGAACTCGGGGATCGCGCCGTCGGGCTGCATGACGGTCAACAGCGGCCGGTCGGTCAACTCACGGTCCCACGTCACCCGGAGGAACACCCCGGACAGGGCGGCGGCCTGCTCGGCCGCGCCGAGGAACACCTGTTGCGCGCGGCCCTCGTCGAGCAGTACGTCGAGGCGGTCCTGTGTAGTCGCGTCCTCGACCTTGATCGTCGGCATGTCCGCGAAAAGCAGGTCGGCGCTGGTGCTCGCGATGTCGCCGGGCAGGGGGACGTGTAGGCGGTTGTCGCGCCGGTCGATGCGGTGCTCGAACGACCGGCGGCCCCACAGTCGGCGGCGCTCGGTCGGCCGTTTGTGGTTCGTGTAGACCCGCGCGAGGCGCTGCCGGTCGCCGCTGTACCACGCGTCGTCGATGCGCATCGCGTCGTACAGCGGGGCCCACGCCGGGGGCGGCCACGCTGCGCCCTGGTCAGGGAGTGCCATCGTCGCCCCCTTCGTCGGTGCCGTTCTCGATCGCGTCGGCGGCCTCGCGGAACATCGCGGCGAGGGCGGGGCGCAGCTGCTCGCCAGGGTCGAGGGTGAGTTCGCCTACCTCGACGGTGTGCTCGCCGACGGAGAACCGAACGGGCAGGGTGAACGATGCGATCACGGGGCGGCCTCCCTGGGCGCGGTGAGCAGGTGCCGCCACTCGTGCGCCGTGCTGTGGACGGCGTAGCGCAGTGCGTCGGCTGAGTGGTCGTCCACCTTGAGGGGCGCGTCTTCTCCGCGCTCGGTGGCCTTGGGGTTCCAGCTGTAGCCGGGCAGTTCGTCGAGCAGTCCCTCGCACGACTCGTGTACGAGCAGCCGGTCGGCGGCGAGCAGGCTCGACACGCTGCGGATGCCGTCGGCGACCTCGTTCGAGGCGCGGGCGAGGCCGGGGTGTCCGTCCTGCCACATCTGGGTTGAGAAAGAGGCGGCGCTCGGGTCGATGAACGTCCACTCGGGGACGATGTCGAGGCCGTCGAGCCATGCCCGAATCGCGGTGCTGTACTGCGCGTCGGTCATGCTGCGGTGGGTGGCGCGGGAGTCGTGGCGCCACTCGGCGGCGACGTACAGCCGGTTATCGACGCCCTCGCCGAGCAGGATCGCGCTTGTGGGGTTCGTGGTGCCGTAGTCGATGCCGCACCAGTACCGGCGCATGTCCGGCAGCTGGGTGACGACGTGGCGATCTTCGTCCCACATGTCATAGATGGCGCCCTCGGCGACGACCCACGCGCCGTCGATCATCCGGCGGCGCCACAGTCCGACGTACTCGGCGGCGAGGCTCGCGACGTACTCGGCACTCAGTGACGGGTTGTCGGACAGCTTGAAGTGCCACGACGCGAGGTCGAGGTCGGCGGCGCGGTCGAGATACCCGGTCTTGAGCCAGTGCCGGGGCGAGTCGGGGTTCGTGGTCAGGTACAGGCGCGCGCCCGGCACGGACAAGCGGGCGAGCAGCTGCACGAAAAAGCCCTCGGGCAAGAGGGTTCCCTCGTCCACGTACGCCAGTTGCGCCGTCAAGCCACGTAGGCGGCCCTCGGCGCGCGCGTCGGCGGCGCCGATCAGATGGACGGTGCGGCCGAGGATCGTCGCCGTGGTCGCCCCGCGGGTGTGCACGATGTGCCGGGCGAGGGGCCCGAACAAGGCGCGGTCCTGTAGGGGTTCGAGGCAGTTTCGTTCGATGGTCTGGAGCGACCGGCCACAGATGATGATCAGGCCGGACGGGCCCGCCCCGGCGACGGCGATCACGAATGCGAGCAGGCTCGCGATGGTCTTCCCGCTCCGAACGCTGCCGTGCCACACGTTGATACGGCGTGTGGCCTGTCCGATGCTGCGCAGCTGCTTACGGGAGAGGGGCAGACGGTCGAGGTCGAGCACCGGCTCACCCCCCGTCGGCGCCCCCGTCCTCGTCGGCGTCGTCGTCGCCGGCTGCGCGCGTCAAGGCGTCGCCGAGGGCTCCCAACATGCTTTTGACCTGCTCGACGCCCTCGCCGCCCTCGACCGGCGCGAGCTTGAGCGACTTCTCAATCGCCGTACCGGTCGCCGCGAGGATGGCGCGTTGGTCCTGGAAGGTGGGCCGGTCGAGCCTGGTGTCGTTCCAGACGTTGTCCTTACCGCCGAACGCCCCGATGGTGCACGGCTCCCACAGCTGCGCGCGCAGCTGCTCGGCGTCGGATTGCAGGGTGAGGGCGAGGGCGGTCCGGCGCGACGCGAGGTCGGCCCGGCGTACCTCGGTGGCGACGGCGACCTCGCCCGCGCGGTCGAAGGTGAGCGGGGGCTCGAACCCGGCGGCGATCTTGGACACGGTCGAGGGCGACCGGCGGATCGCCTTCGCGATGTAGTTGCGGCCCTTGCCCTGGGCGTGAAGGGTGCGCACCTGCTCGCGGTCGTCGTCGATGGGTCGAGCCACGCGCGGTCACCTCCTCGCCCGGACATGCGAACGCCCCGCCGCTGGGGTGGGGAGCGGCGGGGCGTTCGGGTGGGGCGTCCGTTTCCGGGCACGCCGAGGTCGGTCCCGACTTTAGGTCACGAACCGATAACGGCGCAACCTGGAACGGTCACGTGCGCGCGGGGCGCTCCGCGTCCGGACGCGCGGGCGGCGGCGTACCGCCGAGCAGCGTCTCGGAGAACACGGGGCGCAGCTGCTCGGCGAGCGGCGGCGGGGGCATCCGCCGGGCGACCGGCCGTGTCCGACGCAGTGTCGCCGGGTTGGTGAGCTGGTAGGCGAGCAGTACCGGCGCGGTGTCCGACGGGCACACGTTGTTCGCCCATGCCGTGCGGTACTGCTCGGCGAGCTGTCCGACGGCCCGTCGGACAGCGTCGGCGAACGTGGGGTGCACGCTCATGATCTCGGCGAGGTCGGCGGCGAGTTCGTCGTCGATGCGCAGTGACGGCCGGTCGCCGGCTGCGGGCGGGCCCGCCTTCTTGGCCGGTCGGCGGTCGGTAGAGTTGTTGTTGCCCATGGTGGGGGTCGCTCCCATCGTGTCGGTAGTCGGGCCCGTTCGGCGTGTGAGGCGCCGGCGGGCCCGCGTGGGTTCTTACTGGTCTTCGTCGTCGAGGTCCGGCTCGACGCCGTGCGCCTCGGCGGTCCGGCGGCGGGCGGCCCTGGTCTCGCGCTCGTGCTCCTCGAACGTGCCGAGCATGTCGGCGAGGAACTTCTCGACCGCGGTTGTCGTCCCGTCGGGCTCCTTGCGCAGCATGGCGTAGACGTGCGAGTCGGACACCTTGAGCAGGCGCGCGATGTCGGCGGGCTTCATGCCCTCGGCCTTGGCGCGGCGGATCATGACCGGCGTCGACTCGGTCGCCTTCTCGCCCGCCTTGCGGGTCTCGGCGAGCTGGGCGAGGGCGTGCGCCATGGGGCCCAACTCGGCGGGGAAATCCCGCTCGATCATGGCGGCGCGCTCGGCGAGCATCTGCGACCGGCGGCCCCGGCGGAGCGTGCTCACGATGTCGAGCGAGGACAGGGGGCGGCTGTCGGTGACGACCGCTCCCGACTCGACGGCGGCGGTCAGCAGGTTGAGGGCGAGGGCGGCGAGCTGGGGGCGGCCGTCGAGCAGTTGGTCGAGCAGTTCGCGGGCGTCGGGCGCGGGCCGGGCCTCGATGCCGCGCTCGGCGGCGTAGCTGCGCAGTGCGTCGGCCTGCTGCTCGACGGACGCCTCGGGCTCGGGGTCGTTGGTGCTCATGTGGTGGTGCTCCTGTCGGTGGTCGGGCCCGCCCTCGGGCGAGGGCGGGCGAGGCGGTCAGGCGGCGAACAGGGCGACCTGTTCGGGCTTGTGGGGCAGTCCGTTGAGGGCGAGCTGTACGGGGCGCACGGGGGCCGTGAGGGGCGCGGGGCGCGGCTCGGGCTGCGGGGCCTCGGTGCGCCACTGGGCGGCGACGGCGGCTGCCTCGGCGCGGTCGCGGGCCTCAGCCCGTACGCACCGCTTGCACAGGTGCCACCCGCGCACCACGGCGAAGATCCCGTTGCGCCCGCCCGCGAGGCGACCGCAGAACAGGTCTCGGGTTCCGGGGCGGCGGTAGTGGCCCGTGGTCTTGAGGGCGGCGCCGCGCACTGCGTAGGTCTCCACTGGGGGTGTCTCCCTTGGCGGGGCCCGCCCTCGGTGGGCGGGCCCCTTCGGCGGTGTCAGGCGGCGGGGACGATCAGGACCAGGTCGGCGGCGGGCCACGGGTCGCACACGTCCCACGGGTTGTCGTCGCCGAGGTCGACGACCGGCCCCTCGTGGTCGGCCATGGTGGCGCACGACCCACACCCGCACGTCGGGTCGTAGGTCTTGGGGCGGGCGGTGTACTGGTCGTTGAAGTAGTCGGCGGCGGGCAGGCGGTCGCCGTACGCCACGAACGCCGCGAGGACGGTGTCGCCCTCGACGACCTGCTCGGCGCGCACGATGCGGGCGGCGGCGGGGTCGACCAGCAGGGGGGCGTGATCCTTGTCGGCGGGGAGCGCCGTCACGACCACGGGGAAGAACTCGACGAACATCGTGTGTCCCTTCGGGGGTGGGGGCGCCCGCGCGGGGCGCCCCCTCGGTGGTCGGTCAGGCGCGGTTGTCGATGACGTGGGCGCGGACGGCGGCGGCGGCCTGCTCCCAGAACTTCCACTCGCCGTCGAACTCGATCCAGCGGCCGTCCTTGCCCGTGATGTGCGCCTCGATGGGGCGTCCGGGCCACACGATGCCGCGCTCGGTGCCGTCCTCGAACACGACGACGTATCCGGCGGTCGACCACGCGCAGTACCAGCCGTCGCGCTGCACGTGGTCGGGGTACTCGGTCATGTCCTGGTCTTCCTGCGACATGCACACGTCTCGGTAGCGCTGGGGCAGGAAGGTGATCACGGCGTACGGGCGCAGCTTCTCGACGGCGCGCTCGAACGCGCCCTCGCGGGTCAGCTGGCCTACGAACACGTAGTCGCGGCTCGGCAGCTGCGAGCCGTCGGCGGCGACGCGCTCGACGGTCCAGTACCCGTCAAGGGGCGTGCCCGCCGTGTTGAAGACGCGGTACTCGGTGCCGTGCATCTGGAAGGCGGAACGGCCCTGCTCGTCGGGCTCGCCGAGGGTGGGCTCGGGCGCGGCCTCGCGGCTGTGGGTGCCGTTGCACTCGTCGGCGCGGCCCGTCTCGGCGCAGTCGCACGGGCAACCGCAGTCCTCGACGGCGCGCACCCAGAACACGTACGCGTCACAGGTCCACTCGCCGACGATCTCGGCGTCGGGCAGCTGGGCGAGCTTGTCGAGCAGGGCGTCGAACTCGGTCTCGTCCTCGGCGTCCTCGGCCGTGTTCTCGATGTCGGCGGTGAGCCACGCGCGGGCGCCGTCGAGGTCCGGCAGGCACTCGATGCGGTACTCGGGGTCGAGGCCGATCTCGTTCATGCCGACGTGGTATCGGGTCCGGCTGCTGGCGTTCATCGGGGGTCGCTCCCTTGGTCGGTGTGGCGGGTGAGGGCCGCCGTTGTGTTGTTGTGGGAGCACTGTAACCACTTCTGAAGTCACTTCACAAGTCGGTTCAGAAGTTGGTTCACGAAAGGGGGTGCCGAGCAACTGCCCGGCACCCCCGGCCCGTTGGGCCCGGCCCCTACCCGGCGGGCTGCTGCCGGGCCTCGGCGAGGGCGACCCACAAGGCGACCAGGTCGGCCCCCCGCCATTCCCCGGCCCGGCGGCCGTCGGCGGGCGCGGTGCACGCTGCGCCGGTCGAGCAGGCGACGACCGGCTCGCCCCCCGGACGGGTCCGGCCGGTCAGACACCCGGCGCACCATGGGCACGGCTCGGCGAGGGTCGTCGACCGGCCGTCGCGGCCGAGGGCCCGCTCGACGGTGCGCCGGGCCCGCGCGGCGGTCGCGGCGACCTGGTCCAGCAGCCGGACCGGCATCGGCTCGAACAGGTCGCCCGCCGGTTCGTCGAGGGCCCGGCCCTCAAGCCACACGGCGGCCCAGTGCAGACCGAACGCGCGCGAGCCGGGCGAGGTCTGCGCCTGGTAGTGCCACCGGGCCGGGTCGGCGGCGTCGGCCTGGTCCGTGACGGACCGGCCCCGGCTGTCGCGCGCCGGTCGTATGGGGCGCTGCACGTACTCGGCGACCGCGTCGGCGAGGTCGAACAGCTCGCCCTCGACCTCGATCGCGGCGTCGAGGGCGTCGAGGTTGAGCGGGGCCGGGTGCTCGCGCAGCAGTAGGGGGAGCCGGCCGACGGTCGCCGCCGGCTGCTCGTCCTCGACGGTGTCGGCCTGCTCGGCGAGGTGTCCGTCGATGTACGCGCGGGAGTCGCGCGGCGGCCACTCGGCGGCCGGTCGGCGGCTGATCGCGGCGAGCAGGTCGCCCCACTGCTCGCGCACGGCGGCGAGGTCGACGGCGGCGCGGCGGGCGACCGGCGGCGCTATGTGGTCGAGGGGGGTCGTCATGGGTGCGGCTCCTGTGCTTGGTGCGTACGGCGGGGCGAGGGCGGGGCCGCCGGTCAGGCGGGGGCTTGGTCGAGGACGTGCCGGACGCACTCGGCGAGGTCGTGGCGGCCGTTGGCGTACGCGAGGTCGGTCGGTAGGCCGAGGCGCGGCCGGGGCTCCTCGGGCAGTGCGGCCCGGACGGCGGCGAGCTGCTGCTCAAGGGACTTGGCGCGCGCGTACTCGGCGCGGGCGTCGGCCCCGTTGTCGCGCGCGTCCTTCTCCAGTCGGCGCATACGCTGCTCGGCCGTGGCGAGGGCGATGTCGTGGTCGCGCTGCTGCTCGGCGAGGCATGCCCGCGTTGATTCGGCGGCCTCGGCGAACGCTGCGTGCATGGCGGTCTGTCCGGCGTTCATGGCGGCGAGGTCGCCGTCGAGGGCCTGCTCGATGCGCTCGGCGTAGACGGCGGCGGCCCCCATGGGCGAACCGGCGCGCATCCGGTGCGCAAGGTCGCGCACGCGGTCGAGGGCGCGGTCGGCGGCGGCACGGTGGCGCTCGGCCTCATTGCTGCACTGGTGCGCGGCGCGCGCTATCTCCTCGGCCTGCTTGGCGCGCTGCTCGGCCTCGACGATCGCGGCGTCGGCGGCCTCGCGGTGCCGGGCGAGGGCGCGCGTCGACCCGGCGTTCGCCTTGCGGGACTCGTCGGCGGTGCGCCGCTCCTCGGCGACGTACTCGCGCAACAGGGCGGCCTCGGTGCGGCTGAGGGTGCCACGGTCGGCGCGGGCGAGCAGGATGTCGAGCCCGGCGCGCCGGTCGCTGCGCTCGTGGTCGCGCCCCTTGGTGCGGGAGTGCCGCCGGCGGCGCGAGGCGGTGGTCGTCACTGGTCGTTCTCCTTGGTGCGTTCCGTGAGCACTTGGCATGTGGTGCAGCCGCGGGGGCATCGGCCTTCCCCCTTGGCGAGGCGCAACAGGGCTCGGTCGGCGGTGCGGTCGCGGAGCGGGCCGGGGTCGCGGCGGCGTGCCCACAGGCCGAGGGGCACGCCGGACGCGAGGAACAGGGCGAGGACGATCGCCCACGCTGCGCCGCTCACTCGGTGACCTGGGCGTCGAGGCCGGTCGCGTGCCGGTCGAGCACCCTCCGCGTGTGCTGCATGCCGGTGAGCAGGCCGCGTGTGCCCCGGTTGACCCCGTGCTCGTCGCGGTACTCGTCGGTGTCGCGCTGGGCGAGGGCGGACAGCTCGCGTGTGTGCGCGGCGAGCAGGACCAGGGCGGCGGCGAGGGCCTGCTCGGGAGTCCGACGGGCGTCGTCGAGCAGCACGTCGCGCAGCGTGATGACCACGGGGTGATTGGCCTCGGCGTTGAAGGCAAGGGCGCTCCGTACGTCGGCGACCCAATCCGGCGCCGGCTGCGCCTGGTCGCGCTGCTGGGGCGTGGTCATGGTGGCGAGGCCGAGGGCGGCGAGGTCGGGGTCGTCGGCGGGCAGCTGGTCGGCGACGGCGGCGAGCAGGGCGTCGAGACCGGCGGGGCGCGGTACGGGGGCGTCGTGAAGGGGACACGGCGCGCCGGTCGCGTACGCGGTGTCGCACGCCCCGGCGGGGCTCTCAAGGGAGTTGGCGAGCTGTCGCAGGATGTCGGCGGCCACGGGGCGGGGGAGGTTGCACGCCACGTCGGCCGGTCCGCTGTTCGGCACGGTGACGATCAGGCGGTGAGTGTCGAGCGAGGCGAACGCGACGGCGTCGGGAATGCGGGGCATGGGGTGGTGCTCCTGTCTCGGGTCCGAAGGGGTCGAGGTGGCGCTCACGCGCGCGGGAGGGCCCGCGTCCGGACGCGCGGCCCGGACGGGGCCGGTCAGAACGGGGGCTCGGTGCTTCCCTGGGTCGCCCACGGGTCGCCCTGCTGCTGGCCGTATCCCTGGGCCTGCTGGCCGTACGACTGCTGTCCGTACGCCTGTTGGGCGGGCTGCTGGCCTCGCTGGGCGTTGCTGGTCGCCTTGGTGACAGCCGCGGTTGCGCGCAGCAGCGACGGCGCGACCTCGTCGGCCTGTATCTCGTAGCTGCTGCGCTTGCTGCCGTCGGTGGCTTCGTACTGGCGCTGGGTGAGGCGGCCGACGACGATCACGCGGTCGCCGCGCTTGATGGACTCGGCGACGTGCTCGGCCTGCTGGCGCCACACGGCCACGCCGAGGAACACGGGCTCGCCGTCTTCCCACTCGTTCGCCTGGCGGTTGAACTTGCGGGGGGTGTTGGCCATGCGGAAGTTGGCGACGGCGGCGCCGGACGGGGTGAACCTGAGTTCCGGGTCGGCAACGAGGTTGCCCGTGAATGTGATGACGGTGTCGCCACTCATGGTTATGCGGCCCTTTCGAGGGTGCGGGATGTGCGGGGGTGTAGGGGCGCGACGGGGGCGAGGCGGGCCTCGCGGGCGCGGGCTCGGGCGGCTCGGGCGGCGGCGTTCTTGCACGCCCGGCACTTCCTCGTTCCGTCCTTCGCGCGGATGGTGTTCGGCTGGTCGTAGGCGTGGCCGGCGGGGCAGTGCGTGACAGCGGCTCGCTGCGCGACGTGGTTCGTCGACCGGAGCACGTTCACGCGGTGCGTAACGGCCTCAAGGTGGCTGGGGGCGACGCACTCGCGGCGGCGGCACCGGTGGTCGACCTCAAGGCCGGTGGGTATCGGGCCGAGGTGCTGTTCGTAGGCGTAGCGGTGGGCCTTGACGGTGCGGCCGGCAACCCAAAAGGTCCCGTAACCCTTCTCGTTCTGGGCGCCGTCCCACAGGTGGCAGGGGCCGGGGCAGTCCCGGCGGAGTGACCAGGGGCCCGCGGGGTTCACCTTGGCGGCGAACCGGGCGGCCGGGGAGGGCCGTTCCATGGATGTACCTCCGTCGGGATGTAGTGGCCTTGCCAGACAGACAGGCTATCTGTCTGGGCAGAAAGCTAACAGACAGGGGGGCGCGCACGTCACGAGGAAACGCCCCACTGTTCTGCGGCTATGCGGCGGCCGGTGCGCCGCTCTCGGGCTCGTCGAGGGTGAGCGTCCACCCCACGGCGGTGAGTTCGCCGGCGACGGCCTCGGCCACGTCCTCGGCGTCCTGTAGGCCGTTGCCGTGGGCGACCTCGACGGCGGCCCGGATGGCGGCGAGGGCGGCGTCGGGCATCATCGCTGCGCGCCGGTCACGTGCCGGGCCTCGCGCCGTCCGCACTGCTCGCGGGCGACCGGCGGGCGCACCATCATGCGGGCGAGGGCGTCGCGGTCGCGCTCGGCCTGCTCGGCGGCGCGGCGCTGCGCCTCGGCGCGGGCGCGGGCCTCGGCCTCGGCGGCGCGGCGGGCGGCGAGCTGGGCGGGCCCGTTGACCTCGAACCACGTCGACCAGTGGCCGTACCCCTGATGTTCCTCGACGATGACGTACGCGCCCTGGTCGGCCATGCTGCGCGCGATGCGGCGGGCGGCCTTGCGGTCGCTGGTCGGCTTCACGGCGGGCCGGTCGGGCCGGTCGTCCCACGATCCGGTGATCCGGAACCCGTTCGTGTTCTTCGTGCGGTCGGTCGCCTTGGCGCGGCGGCGGTGCGCGGTGCGCTCGGGGTGCTTCTTGTTCCGGTTCATGCTGCCGGCTCCCTCGGGGCGTAGTGCTGGGCGGTGGCGAGGTCGAGGCGGGACGGGTGCGGCTTGGTGCGGTCCACGCGGCGCTTCCCGCCCTGCTGGCACGGCTGGCCGGGGCGGGCGCGGCACGTCACGTACGGGCACGTCACGTCGAGCGGGTCGGGCAGTCCGGCGGCGGCGCGGCGCTCGCGCTCGCCGCGCGTCTTGCGGAAGTCGGCGAGGGCGTCGCGGACGGTCTTCGGCATGTAGTCGCCGAGGGCGGCGAGGCGGGCGGCGGCGAACTCGTTCCGCTCCTCGCGGGTGCTTCCGCCGGTCAGTTCGCGGTACACCGACGGGGCGGCCTGCCCGGCGGCTATGGCCTGCCTGGTGTCGGCGAGGACGGCGCGGTACGCCTGGTGGTCGTCGGGGTCGACCGGCGGAACGGGGTCGGTGTGACGGCCGAGTACGTCGGCCTTGAAGCTGTGCCACGGGCGCGACACGTCCGACGGCTGGAGCCGGTAGGCGCTGCTCGCGATGTGGTGGCGGACGACGTGCCCGGCGTCCCAGTTGCGGCCGTCGGGGTGTGGGGCCGTGGTCGGTACGTCGGCGAGCAGGTCGAACCACTGGTCGAGGCGTTCGTCGGCCTCGGGCTGGTCGACGGGGGCGAGGCGGGGGTCGAGGCGTACGGCGTAGGCGAGCAGGGCGGCGACTTCTTCGCGGGTCACTGGGCGTTCTCCTGGGGGTTGAGGGCGGCGGCGAACATGTCGGCGGCGCGGGCAACGCGGCCGGGGCGGGCGGCGTCGAGGGGGATCACCTCGGCACCGGGCGAGGTCGGGGCCCCGGCGGGCACCGGGGGGAGCGCGGTCCAGCCGGGCAGGAAGTACCGGACCGAGCGCGGGCGGGAGCGGGCCCGGCCCCACTGCCCTCGGGCGTGGTCGACCAGGGCGGCGACGGATGTCCTCGCGACGATCGCCTCAAGGCGGAACCAGTCGGCCGTTTCGAGGGACCACTCGACGACGATCCCGGCGGCGGTGAGCGCGTCGCGGAGCGGAACCACGTTCACCGGCACGGCGGGGGTCGAGGCGTAGCTAGCTTGCTGTACCTCCGTAGGAGGTACAGCGGGACGGGACGGGTCGGGACGGGGGGACCGTGACGGTTCCTCGCCGTCACGGTGTGACCTGTGCCCCTGACCTGCGATGTCGTCGGGAAACTCGATCTGATTCGCGAACGGTTCGCGATTTTCGCCCGACGGATCGTCGTCGATTCGCGGACGATTCGCCGACGGATCGCGCGGATTACGCTCCTGGTTCCGCTGTTCTGCGGCCCGTTCGCGGGCGCGTTTCTGGCGCTCGGCGGCGGCGGCGCGGTCGTCCTCGACGCGGGCGCGGGTCGGGTTGTAGGTCAGGAAGTCGTGCATCACGTAGTCGCCGGCGGGCGGCTGCTCGCACCGGGTGCAGTCGTGGCCGTGGGCGTGCCACAGGCCGGACGCGACCAGCTTCCGGGCCTGGGGCGCGGTGCCGTACAGCTGGGCGACGACGCCCGGTATCACGCCCTCGGTGAGGTGCTGGGCCGCGTAGGCGCCCGCGCGGACCCACAGGCCGAGGGCGGCGTTACCGGCCTTGAGTAGCTTGGGGTTCGTGTGCGCCGTGTCGTCGACTTTGAACCAGGTCACGGGGGTTGTGCTCCTTGGGATGGGGCGCCCGGGGCGAGGGGCCGGTCGGCTCGTCCTCGCCCCGGGGCGTTCACTGGGCGCGCTGGCGCTGGAAGTACGGGCGGGTCCGCGCGGGCTGGTGCTCCTCGCAGCGCCACCCGCACACGTACGGGCGGACCGGCCGCGTGCCGCATCGGGGGTTGCCGTGGTCGCACGCGGGCGGCGGCGGGGGCTCGGCGGCGCTCATGCGGCGAGGCCGAACCGGTCGGCGATACCGGCGCGGTGCAGCAGGGACCGGATCGCGTGCTCGGCCTGCTGGGGCACGACGCCGTTCCCCAACGCCTTGAGCTGGGCGGGTCGGGACAGGCCCGGCACGCCGGTCACGTGGCCGTGGGGAAGGCCCATCATCCACTCGACGAACTCGGCGGTCAGGCGGCCTCGATCGTCAGTTGGCCGGGGTGCCGGTCGGCCCGTCGCCGCTTCCCAACGGTCGACGGCGGGGGCGTACTGTCCCCAATCGAGGCGGCGGCGTTCGCCAGTGTCGGCGTCCCGTCCCCGTACTTCTGGTTCGGGCTCGCCTTGGTTCCGTCGCTCGCCCTCGGCGTCGGGAACATCGGCAACACGACCTCGGACAGCGGCGGCCGAAACCCCTCGCTCGACCGGCGTCCCGGCGTCCCCGTGTCGCTCGCCCTCGGCGTCGGCAGCAGGGGCGCGGCGTCCGTCAACGTCTCCCCGTACCCCTGCCCGTACGGTGTCCCGTCCTCGCGCCGGTTCCTCGACCCGCGCGAGTCGGCGGCCGTCGGCGTCGGCAACAGGTGCTCCACCTCGTCCGCGAGCGTCGGGCCGTGCCCGCCCCGCTTCCTCTTCTCCGGGTGCTGCGACCCCCCGTTCACCGCGAGTTGCGCCGTCGGGGTCTTGAGCAGCCGGACGACCGCCGGTAGGCCGTCCTCGAACCCCACGCCCTTGCTGTCCCTCGCCCTGGGCGTCGGCAGCTGCGCTATGCGCGCCCGCAACGTGTCGTTGCGGTTCCCGTCCGGGGCCCCCGGCCCGTTCCACTCGCTCGTTGTCGGGGTCGGCAGCAGGCCACGCGATGATGAAAACGCGCTCGCGCTGGTGCGGGGCCCCGACTTCGGATGCGCGCTGCACGTGCCATTCCGCATCGAGCCCGAGGTCGGCCAAGTCGCCGAGAACGGCGCCGACAGCTCGAAGAGTGTCGGCGTCTCCGTCGTCCTCATCCACAGGCGCGCCGTCGAGTCCCAGACTGCGAACGGCCTTGGCGGAGAGGAGTCCGCGAACATTCTCGATCACTACCAATCGGGGTCGGAGGATGGCTATCGCGCGGGCCACGTGGAACCACAGGCCGGACCTGGTGCCCTTGATCACGCGCTCGGGCGGCGGGCCCGCCGGGTCGGCGAGGTCGCGGGCGTTGAGTTCGGCAACCGCGGCGGCGGCGGCCATGCCGGACAGACGCGACGGCACGGCCCCCGACGGCGAGGCGGCCTCACACGTCGCGTGGTCGTGGTCGCCCCACCGGCAGCTACCGCAGAGCAGGGCGCCCGCGGGGATGACCTGGTCGCCGATGACGCCCGCCCGCTTGCCGGCGAGGCTCACGTCTTGGCACGGGAAACCGGCGCACAGGATGTCGACCGGCTCGACGGCCGACCAGTCGACGCGGGTCACGTCGCCGTGGTTGGGCACGTCCGGCCAGTGGTGCGCGAGGATGCGCGCGGCGTACTGGTGCTTGTCGTCCGGGTCGTACTGGCAGTGCCACGCCACGGTTGCGCCGAGCAGCTTCATAACGGCCATGTCGAGGCCGCCGTATCCGCTGCACAGAGAACCGATACGCAACCCGTCGGACACGTCGAGGGCGAGCTGTCCGGGAACGTCGGTGAACCGCTCGGCGATCAGTTGTTCGGCGCGGTCGAGGGTGCGCGTCATGCGGCCTCGCCCCCCGCCGTGATCGCGGCGAGCTGCTGCGCGAGGGCACCGGAGCGCCACGCCTCGGCGGTCGTGTCCTTCCCGCCCTTGCGCCACGTGATCGCGTACGTGCGCGCCCTGGTCGGTTTGATGACGATGCCGGGCACGTCGAGGACTTCGCCCGTGGTCTTATCGACCAGCTTCGCGGCCTCGGCGGCGTCCATCTCGGCGAGCAGTTCCGCGAGCTTCCACGGCTTGACCTCGCGCACGATGCGGGTCGTGGTCCACTCCTCGTCGGGCCACGTCTGCCGGACCCACCGGGCGAGGGCTTCCTCGTCGGTGACGACCGGCCCCGTCTCCCCCTTGCGCAGCGAGAGCGTGGCGACCTGCTCGCCGGTCGGCAGGGACGCGACGACGCGCTCGGTCCCGTCGCGCCTCTCGGCGGCGTCGAGGGCCCGCTGTGTGCGCGCCTTCACGTCCTTCTGCGCGGCGGCCACCCGCTCGGCGAGCAGCTTCAACACGGCGGCCTCGGTCGCGAGGTCGCGCAGCGACTCAGCCGGCTGAGCGACGGCGGGCTCGGCATCGAGCGGCTGCTCGGCGTACGTCGGCTCGCTCATGCGCTCGCCGCCTTCGCGGCGTCGAGCAGGTCGTCGCGCATCTCGCGCAGCTGCTCGACGGTGCCCTCGGCCGAGGCGCGGCCGTACTTCGAGCTGAACAGCTGCTCGACTTCGGCGCGGTCGGTCACGCCCGCGCTGCGGGCGGCGTCGTACAACTCCCCGACGGCTGCGGCCTGCTCCTCGTTCGGCTGCGGCTGCTGCGGGCGCTGCTGCTGACCGGCGGGTGCCTGCTGCGACTTTTGGGCGGCCTGCCTCTTCGCGGCGTCGACCTGGTCCAGCTGGGCGACGAACTCGGGCGGGGCCCCGGCGGCGACTGCGGCGGCGCGCACCTTCGCGAACGCCTCGGGGTTCGGGGCCTTCCGGGCCTGTGCGAGGTAGTCGGGGCGCTGCTGGCGCTGCTGCTGGGCCGGGGCCTGCTGCTCCCACGGGCCCGCCTCGGCGCGGTTGCTGCGGCGCGGCTGCTGCTGCCCGCCCTGCTGCCGCTGCTGCTGGCCGTTGCGGCGCTGCTGCTGGCGGTGCCCGCCCTGCTGGCGCTGCTGGGGCGCGGTGGGGATCGGCGCGGTGTCCTGGTCGCTGTCGTCGATCGACCGGGAGTCGACCGGGATCATGAACACCCAGAACAACATGTACTTGAGGGCCGCGCTCATGGCCTTGTTGGTGCTCTTGTCGCCGCTGTCCATGGCTTCGCCGGGCAGGGTCACGAGCAGGCAGTCGCCGGCGGGCCCGTAGATGCGGTACAGCATCTTGAGCACGGTGTGGGTGCCCTTCTCGCCGCGTGGGCGCTGCCGGTGCTCGACGACTTCGGGCGCGATGAAACAGCCGTGGTTGCGCATCGGGCCCGCCATGGCGGACATGGCGTCGTCGACACCCCGGAAGCTGTAGTTCTGCTGGGTGTTCTGCTTGTCCTTGCTGACCGGCATCACGTCTTGCATCACGCCGTGGATGACCTGGAACACGCGCGGGGCGTCGGCGGGGGAGCCGGACGGGGCGGGCTCGTACGCCGTCCGGATGGGGGGGACGGCCTCGGCGGCCACCGGGGCGGGTGCGGGCTGGTTCGGGTGCAGCTGGGTGACGGTCACGGGCGCGTGCTCCTGGTCTTGCGGTGCCGGATGCGACCGGCGAGGCGGGTGATACGGGCGGCGAGGGTGATCGCCGCGTCGGGGTCGAGTAGGTCGTCGAGGTCGGCGGTGATCGGGGCCTCGGCGGCCAGCGCCTCGCGGCTCCCGTCGGCGGCGGCGGCGCGCATCGCCCGTTCGTACTCGGGCACGTCGTGCCCGTAGATCGCTCGGTCGAGGGCGGCGACGTTCTCGCCGTGGTGGGCGAGCAGGGCGCCGAGGTCGTCGGGGGCCTCGACGTACGCGAGGGCGAGGTCGTCGAGCAGCTGCTCGGCGCGGGCGGCGATCGGCAGACGGACGGCGAGGCCGTCGGCCGTGAGCTGGGGGCGGATCACTGGTGCAGCTCCTCGGGCAGGGTCGGCACGTCGAGGGCGAGGTCGCCCGTCGTGGCGTCGTAGGTGTGCGGGCGGGTCCAGTCGGCGGCGGGGAACGCTTGGCGCAGCAGGCCGAGGGCGGCGCGGTGCGCGGGCCGGTCGGCCTTGAGCGGCAGACCGAGGGCGTCGTCGAGGGCGACCCACATCGCGACGCGCTGCTCGCCGTCGCGGTCGGTGTGCACAGGGACGATCCGCACGCGGACGGTGCCGGGGGCGATCTCGTCCAGCTGCCGGGCGAGTACGCCGGTCAGGGCGAGCCGCTTCCGGGCGGCGAGGGCGCCCGCTATCGCCTCTGCGGCGCGGGGGCGGGCGGTAATCTGGGGGGTGTTCACGATCGGTGCCTCTTTCGGGGTTCGGTCGGGGAGGGCCGTCCGGGTCGCGACCGGGCGGCCCTTCGCGTTGTCAGGCGGCGGCGCGGTGCGGGGCGTCCTGCTCGGCCTGCTGGGCGCGGCGGTCGCGCTCGATGCGGCGTATGGCGAGTTCGGCCTCGGGTGCGAGGCGACCGGCGGCGCGGTCGCGGGCGATCCGGTCGAGGGCGCGGTCGAGGACACGCCGCGCGTTGGCGAACGCGACCTCGCGCGGGATGACGGTCGAGGGGCCGGTCATGCGGCGGCCTGGGTGCTCGACTCGCGGAGTTTCAGCAGGCGAGAGGCAGGGATGCCGTACTCGTCCTGGACGGCGGCGGCGAGCCGGGCACTCGGCGCGGTCTTGCCGGTCCACAAGCGCCAAGCCGTCACGGGGGCAACTTTCAGCCGGGCCGCGAGGTCTGTGTAATGCCGGTCGCCTTTGTCGTTGGCAACTGCCACAAGGTGCGCACGGTCGTACATGGGCCGTTCCTTTCCGGTCAGACAGTCTGCCTGTCTGGACAGAAAGTAGCACCTATCTTTCAGGGGTGAAAGTTAGAGCAGGGGGTCACGGCTTGTAACGGTGGGTGTTATGGCGTTGACAGGCCGGTACGCCCGATACAGAATCGGACGTACGTTCGAGGCTAGAGCGCAGGTCACTGCCTGTGTTCGGGCCGCAAGGGGGGTGAACCGGTGCGCCGACGCGCCTTGTCTCAAGCGCTATGTTTCGCGCGAGACAGCTACGCGCTATCTTTCACCCATGAAAAACAGAAAGCGCGACGTGACCGGCCGCGCCGAGCAGTTCGCGGGCTGGCTTCACGACCAGCTGACCGCCGCGGGATACGACCTATCAGGACCGCGCAGCGGGGGAAAAAGCCGTTTCGCCGAAGACTCGGGCCTTAGCCCTTCAACCGTCGGCCGGCTGCTCGACGGCAAGCGGGTCACGGACATGGATGTACTCGCCCGGCTCGCCGACCAACTCGGCATCACCCTGGGCACGGTCCTACTCCGTGCGGGCATCGTCGATCACGACGACTTGATCGCGGTACAGGAGCCGGAGACCGGCCCCGACGCGATGACTCCCGAACAGGCAGCAACGCGCCTCAACATCACCGATCCCCATAAGCGCGCCGTCTTCGTGTCGATGACGGAAACGCTCCAACAGCCACCCCCCGACACAGGCGAGGACCGACTCGCAGAGCACTAACGCACGGAGGCACCGTTGAACGGCCGCAGGATGTACGCCCCAACCCTCGCCATCCTCATAACAGGCATCACGCTGGGCCTGCTTGGGATCTTCGAGGACGGGGGCAACGTATCGCGCGCCGGAATCCTGATCGCGTTCGCCGCCCTCCCCCCACTCTGCTACTGGCAGACGCAGCGCGCACACGACGCCGTCGAGGACCAGGTCGCCGACGCCCACGAAGCCGGTTACCGCCTCGCCCTCGAACACGTCGCTAAGGGCCTGCTCAGCAGGAAATCCGCACCGCCGGACGGCGGGACGCACGTAAACCCGGTCGAGGACCGCGCCACTCTCGACCCGGACCTCAGCAACGGGGCCATCGGCCCCGCCGTCCCCAACAACGTGCGCCCGCTGCGGCGCACCCGAAGTGACCACGACGAACGGAAGATCGTATGACCCTTCCCGACATCCCAACCACGTTCCACGGTCCCGCCCATGCTGGCGAGCCGTGGATCGGCTATATCCGCGTGTCGACGTGGAAAGAGGAGAAGATCAGCCCGGAACTGCAACGGACTGCGATCGAGCAGTGGGCCGCGCGCACCGGGCGCCGCATCGTCGATTGGATCGTCGACCTCGACGAGTCCGGTCGCCACTTCAAACGCAAGATCATGGGCGGCATTGAGCGCATCGAGCGCCGCGAAGTGCGCGGAATCGCGGTGTGGCGGTACAGCAGGTTCGGGCGCAACAGGACCGGGAACGCCGCCAACCTTGCGCGCGTCGAGGCTGCCGGGGGCTTGCTGGAATCAGCCACCGAACCTGTGGACGCTTCGACCGCCATCGGCCGGTTCGCGCGCGGCATGTACATGGAGTTCGCCGCGTTCGAGAGCGACCGCGCGGGCGAGCAGTGGAAGGAGACCCACGAGCACCGGCTCGCCGCCAAGTTGCCCGCCACCGGGCGCGGCCGGTTCGGGTACATCTGGCACCGCCGGGCCGTCCCCGACGCGACCGCGCCGAACGGCATCCGGCTGCAACAGGAGCGGTACACCCTGCACCCCGATTACGCGAGCGTGGTCGAGGAACTGTACGAGCGGAAGACCGAGGAGTACGAGGGGTTCAACGCCCTGGCGCACTGGCTCAACGAAGAGTTGGTCATCCCCACGCTACGCGGGAAGGCGTGGGGGGTGAGCAGCGTCTCGCGATTCCTTGATTCAGGGTTCGCCGCCGGTCTGCTCCGCACGCACGACAAGACGTGCCCCTGTGGGTACAGCAGCGGTAAGCGGAGCGGGTGCCCCGACAACCGGTTCATCTATCTGCCCGGCGCACAGCCGCGCATCATCACGCCCGACCAGTGGGAGGCGTACAAGGAACACCGGAAGACCACCAAGGCGACGCCCCCGCGGGCCCGGAAGGCGACGTACCCCCTTACCGGTCTGCTCCGACACGGGTACTGCCGCCACCACATGAGCGCAGCGTCGTACACGTACAAGGGCGAGCAGATGCGCGGCCGAAACCTGGTGTGCAGCCGGAACAAGCACACGAGCAAGGTCGAGTGTCCGAAGGGGATCAACGTCCGGCGCGACTTCGTCGAGCGCGAGGTCAAGAACTGGCTTGAGCGCGAGGCCGCCCCCGGCATCGACGCGTCGCCGCGCCTGCCTGTGCAGCGGTCGGAGCCGGCCGAGGACCCGCGCGCCCGCGCGCAGCGTGAGCGGGCACGGCTGCAAGTCGACTTGACCAAGGTCGAGAAAGCCCTCGACCGACTCGTCATGGACAACGCCTTGAACCCGGAGAAGTACCCGGCCGACAGCTTCGCGCGCGTCCGTGACCAGCTTGCCGGACAGCGCGGGTCGATCATGAACGCGATGAACGAACTCGGCGAGGTCGAGGCGACCCCGACGCGCGAACAGTTCGCACCGTTGATCGCGAACCTGATCGAGGCATGGGACCTCATGGAGCCGATCGAGAAGAACGCACTTCTGCGACAGATCGTGCGGCGAGTCGTGTGCCACGACATCCGCACGGAAGGGTCGCGCTGGATCGAGGTGCGGGTCGAGGTGCACCCCGTGTACGAGCCGGACCCGTGGGCCCCGATCGCGGGCGAGGTCGTCGCCCGGAAGGACGAGCCGACCGAGGTCGGCGACCGCGCCGACGGGGAAACCCTGTTCTGAGCATGGCTTTTTTATTTGCCCCTTTAGGACCACAGTTCCACGTCAACGCCTGGGGACTGCCGCACGCCACCTTCATGACCGGCGTCAACATGCTGATGCCGGACCGCTTCCTGCAGCCCGCGCCCCTCGCCGCGATGATCGAGAGCGAGCGGCCGACGCACGCCGCCGCGGTCCCCACCATCTGGCAGGGTTTGCTCGCCGAGCTGACCGCCAAGCCCCGCGACGTCTCCTCCCTCACCCAGGTCACCATCGGCGGCTCCGCCTGTCCCCCCTCCCTGATGGAGGCGTTCGACGAGCTCGGCATGCGGGTCTGCCACGCCTGGGGCATGACGGAGACCTCGCCGCTCGGCACGGTCGCCCGGCCGCCGGCCCACGTGGTCGGGACACCGGAGGAGTTCGCCTACCGCCTCACCCAGGGCCGTTTCCCGGCCGGCGTCGAGGCGCGCCTCACCGGTCCCGGCGGCGAGCACCTGCCCTGGGACGGCGAGTCCGCCGGCGAGCTGGAGGTGCGCGGCAACTGGATCGCCGGTGCCTACTACAACGGCCCCGGGGCCGAGCCGCTGCGTCCCGACGACAAGTTCAGCGAGGACGGCTGGCTGAAGACGGGTGACGTCGGCACGATCTCCCCGGACGGGTTCCTCACGCTCACCGACCGGGCCAAGGACGTGATCAAGTCCGGCGGCGAGTGGATCTCCTCCGTCGAGCTGGAGAACGCGCTGATGGCCCACCCGGACGTCGCCGAGGCCGCCGTGGTCGCCGTGCCCGACGACAAGTGGGGCGAGCGCCCGCTGGCCACCGTCGTCCTCAGGGAGGGCGCCACCACCGACTTCGCCGCCCTGCGCACCTTCCTTGCCGAGGACGGCAAGATCGCCAAGTGGCAGCTCCCGGAGCGCTGGACGGTCATCGAGACGGTGCCGAAGACGAGCGTCGGCAAGTTCGACAAGAAGGTGCTGCGCAGGCAGTACGCCGACGGCGGCCTCGACGTCACGCGGCTCTGACCGGCGCGAGCACCGACCACCCGGGCGGGCGGGCCCCACGGTCCCCTGCCCGCCCGGAAACCGGCCGGCTCCCGCCCGGCACCCGTCTTCACCGCGCGGACCGCCCAGCCTCCGCGGGCCGCGCGGACCGTCCGGGGCGTACGGCCGTGGCCGTCCACCCCAGCAGCAGCCAGGCTCCCGCCACCGCGCACACGCCGTCCCAGCCCCAGTGGCCGAACGCGGGTCCCGCCAGGGCCGAGGCCAGCGCGCCGCCCGCGAAGCCGGAGACGACGTAGGCCGTGTTGGCGGTGGCCGGGGCCGAGGTGGTGGTCAGGGCGAGGGTCTGGTTGGCGACGTGGGAGGCGACCAGGGCGGCGTGCACCAGGACGGCCGCCGCGCACAGGGCCGCCATCGTCTGCCCGCCCAGCCAGAACAGCGGGACCGACAGGGCGGCCAGAACGTACGCGGACCGCACGACCTTGGCGGCGCCGAACCGGTCGACCAGGCCCCCGGCGAGTGGCGCCACGACGCTCGCCGCCAGCCCGAACAGGCCGAACAGCCCGGCCGCCGCGGTGGTCCAGCCGTACCCCTCGTCCCCTGTGAGCAGCAGGGCGAGCGAGGTCCACAGGGCGCTCCAGGCGCCGTACATCCCCGCCTGGCGCACGCACGCCCGCCACAGGTCGGGCGAGCGGCGCACCACACCCGGTATCGCGACGAGCCCGGCGAACAGCGGGCCCTGCCGCTGCCGCCGCTCCACGGGCAGGATGTACGCCGTCGCCAGCCCCAGTACGGCGGTCAGCACGGCGGCGCCCACGAACACCGCGCGCCAGCCGAAGGCCTGCCCGGCCAGTCCCCCGAGGACCCGGGCCGCGACGACGCCGGTGAACAGGCCCGCGACGACGGCCGCGACATGACGGGCCCGGCGGTCGGCGGGGGCGCGCTGGGCGACCAGCGGGACCAGGAGCTGCGGTACGACGGTCGCGGCCGACGCGACCAGGACGGCACCGGCGAGCGCGCCGGTCCCGGCCGCCGCGGCGCCGGCGAGCAGGGCGGCCGCGGCGACCAGGGAGAGGACGGCGACCAGTCGGCGCCGGTTCACGCTGTCGCCGAGCGGGGCGAAGAAGAGCAGGCCGGCGGCGTAGCCGAGCTGCGCGACCGAGGCCAGCCAGGCCACCCCGGAGGAGGTGGAGCCGAAGTCGCGGGCGATGAGGGGGAGCAGCGGTGCCGCGAGGTAGATGTTGGCGGCCGTCACGGCGGTGCAGACGGCGATCAGGGGGAGGAAGAGCCGGGAGGCGATGGACGGCTTCTCCGGGAGCGGGTGCGCGGGGCGGGCCTCGTTCCGGGACCCGGTCCGGGACCCTGCCCGGGTGGCTGCGGAAGGCGCCGGGGACGGTGACTGCGAGGGTGACGGTGACGGTGACGACATGAGCGGAGCGACCCCTTCGAGTACGCGAGTACGCGCTAGCAACTAACTGGTTGGTTACTGGCAACTCCTGGAGTCTGATCCGCATTTCCCGGCTTGTCAACCAAACGGTTGGTTACCTTCCCTGATCCGGCTACTCTGTCCTCATGGCAGTAAGGGACCCCGAGGCCACCAAAGCCCGGATCTTCGCGTCGGCGGTCGGCGAGTTCGCCCGCTACGGCATCGCCGGCGCGCGGGTCGACCGCATCGCGACCGAGGCCAAGGCCAACAAGCAGCTCATCTACGCCTACTACGGCAACAAGAGCGAGCTGTTCGCGTCCGTCCTAGAGAAGAAGATGCTCGACCTCGCGATCGCCGTCCCCTTCGACCCGGACGACACCGAGGGCTGGGTCGACCGCATGCTGGACCATCACGCCGCCCACCCCGAGCTGCTGCGCCTCCTCTTCTGGGAGGGCATGGAGTACGGCACCGGCGAGCTGCCCCACGAGGCCGAACGCCAGGATCACTACGCCCGGAAGGTCGCCGCCGTGCGGGACGGCCAGGAGCGCGGTCTGGTCACCGACGCCATCGCGGCGCCCGACCTGCTCTTCCTGCTGATCGGGATGGCCAACTGGGCGTCACTGATGCCGCAGATGAAGCGCGTCCTGGTCGGCGCCGAGGACACGGACACCGAACGCCTGCGCGCCTCGATCAAGAAGGCGGCGCGCAGGATCGTCGACGTGTAGCGCGGGCGCGCCGGGCCGTCAGTTGGTCCCGATCCGCGAGAGCAGCTCGACGATCCGGGCCTGCACCTCACCGCTGGTGGAACGCTCCGCCAGGAACAGCACCGTCTCGCCGGAGGCGAGGCGCGGCAGGTCGTCCTGGTCGACGGCGGCGGTGTAGACGACCAGCGGGGTCCGGTTGAGCTGCCCGTTGGCGCGCAGCCAGTCGACGATCCCGGCGGACCCCTCCCGGCGCCGCTGCACCCGCATCAGGTCCATCACGACCAGGTTCGGCCGGAACTGCCCGGCCAGCGTGACCGCGTCGGCGTCGCTCGCCGCCCGCGCCACCTGCATCCCACGCCGCTCCAGCGTCGCGGTCAGCGCCAGCGCGATCTCCGCGTGCTCCTCGATCAGCAGCACGCGAGGCGGGTGCTGCTCGCTGTCCCGGGGCGCGAGCGCCTTCAGCAGCACGGCCGGATCGGCGCCGTATGCGGCATCCCGCGAGGCCTGTCCGAGCCCGGCCGTGACCAGCACCGGCACCTCGGCCGCCACCGCCGCCTGCCGCAGCGACTGCAGCGCCGTACGCGTGATCGGCCCGGTCAGCGGGTCCACGAACAGCGCGGCCGGGAACGCCGCGATCTGCGCGTCGACCTCCTCGCGCGAGTTCACGATCACCGGCCGGTAGCCGCGGTCGCTCAGCGCCTGCTGCGTGGAGACGTCCGGCGCGGGCCACACCAGCAGCCGGCGCGGGTTGTCCAGCGGCTCCGGCGGCAGCTCGTCGTCCATCGGCTGCGGACGCGGCGGATCGGCCACCTCGACCGCCCCGCCGGGCCCGTCCAGCGGCTCGGGCCCCTCGGCGGCGTCCCGGTCCGGCGCCCCTATGGCGTACGACCGTCCGGCGCCCTCCGTCACCGGCGCGAGCCGTCCCTGACCGCCGCCCAGGGACGGCTGCTCCTGGGCCTGCTTCTGGGGCTGCGGCTGTGGCTGGGCCTGCTTCTTCGGCTGCGCGCCCGGCGGCTGCTCGGCGGACGGGTGCGGCCGGGCCGACTGCGCCGTCCCGGTGGCGGCCGGGTCGGGCGGCGTGCCCAGCTTGCGGCGCCTGCCACCGCCGCCCGGCTGGTGCGGGGCGGGCGTGGCCGACGGCTGCTGCACCTGGAGCGCCTGCCGGTTGAACGGGACACCCTGGCCCAGGGTGCGCACGCTGATCGCACGCCCCTGTGTCGAGTTCGGGTCGACGGGCGCGGACGCCTCGGCGGGCAGCGGCTGCGCCGCGCGCGGGGCGGGCGCGTTCTCGGGCGGCAGCGGGGTGCCCCGGCTCGGCGTGGTGGCGGGGACGCCCTGGGGGGCCGGGGGCGCGGGTGCGGTGGGCGCGGCAGGGGCTGCCGGAGCCGCCGCGGGTCCGGCGGGCGTGCCGGGCGGTACGGGCGTGCCGGGCGGTACGGGGGCGCCGGCGCCCTGGGTGTCCCCGGCCGCGGGCCACGGCTGCGGCGCGGGGCCCGGCCGGTCCGGGGCGGCGGGCGCCGCGGTGCCGGGGTGCGCGGTGCCGGGGTGCGCGGTGTCGGCACCGGCTCCGGCGGGCCGGGGCACCTGTGCTGCGGTGGGGGCGGTGGGCACGGGGGCTCCGTGCACCGGAGTCGGCGCCCCTTGTACGGGGACGCTCCGCGCGGGTGCGTTCTGCGCCGGGACCGGTGCCGGTTCCTCGGCCGGCCGGGCGGTTCCGGCCCGGCGGCGGCGTCCCGTGGGCGCCTCGGCGGGGTGCGGTTGCGGCGGCGTGTGGTCCTCGGCCTGGTCGTGCGGTACGGCGTCGTGACGGCCGTCGTCGGGCAGGACGTCACCGGGGACGGCGGAACCGGGCCCGACCGGAACCGGGCCGACCTGCGCCTGGCCCGGTAGGTGCACCTGCGCGTGCCCCGGTACCTGCCCCTGCGCCCCCGCCTCCGGCGCCCCGTCGGTCGCGTCGGCCGGACGGTCCGCGTCGGCGGGCGGCAGGGCGAACACCTGGCGCGGAGCGGCCTCCTGCGCGGCGGCGCGCTCGTTGGCGGAGGCGAGGGCGCGCCGTCGGCGCCCCGTCGGCCGGTCCGCGTCGGCCGGGTCCGACTCACCGGCCTGCACGGGCAGGGCCGGGGGCAGCGCGTGCTGCTCACCGCCGTCCTGCCCGGCCCGTCGCCCGGCGGGCGCCGGCACGCCCTGCGGCGGTACGGTCCCGCCGAGCCCGGTGTTGGACGCCGCGGACCCGCCGCCGTGCTCGCCCGCCATGACGACGGCACCCTCGGACACCCCGGCCGGTACTCCCGGCGGCGCTCCGGCGACCTCGGCACCCTGGCCCTCCGCGGGCCGCCCGCGCCGGCGTCCGGTGCCACCGGCCCCGGCTCCCTCACCGGGCCCCGCCTGCGCGGGCACGGGAAGCGGAGCCGACGCGGCAGCCGCCTGCCCCTGCCCCTGCCCCTGTGTCTGTCCCTGTCCCTGTGTTTGTGCTTGTCCCTGAGCCGGACCCCGGCCCTGTGCCTCGGCCTCCGCCTGGGCCGCGCGCCGCCTGCGCCGCCCGGTCGGCGCGGCGTTCTCCGCCCCGGGTCCGGTCTCGCCCGGCGCCGCCGCGACCTCGCTCTCCAGGAACGCGTCGACGGACGCCCGGCGCGCACGCCGCCGCCCGCCCCCGGGAGCAGGCTCCCGGACGGCCACGGAGTTCCCCGCGCCGGCGGCACCGGCCGCGTCGGTCCGGGTGGCCGGCACGACGGGAGCCGTCCCGGCGGGCGCGGAGCCCGCGACGGCACCGGCCCCGCCCCCGATCGGCACCTCCAGCACGTACGCGCTGCCGCTCATGCCCGGCACCTCGTGCGTCTGCAGCACACCGCCGTGCGCCCGCACGATCCCGCGCACGATCGGCTCGTGCACCGGGTCCCCGCCGGCGTACGGCCCGCGCACCTCGATGCGCACGACCTCACCGCGCTGCGCCGCCGCCACCACGACGGTGTTGTCCAGGTACCCGCCCGTCGCCGACACGGGCGAGTTGCCGGTGGCGTCGACGCCCGCGACGTCCGCCACGAGATGCGCGAGCGCGGTGGCCAGCAGGCGCGGGTCGGCCTCGGCCTCGATCGGCGGCGCGTGCACGGCGAACTGCACGCGGCCGGGTCCGATCAGCTCCACCGCCCCGTCGACACCCGCGGCGACGACGGCGTCGAGCATCACCTTCGTACGGGCGACCTGCTCGTTGCCGACGTCGAGGCGCTGGTAGCCGAGGACGTTGTCGATGAGGGTGGTGATCCGCGAGTAGCCCGCGGACAGGTGGTGCAGCACCTGGTTGGCCTCGGGCCACAACTGCCCGGCGTCGTCCGACGCCAGCGCGGCCAGCTCCCGGCGCAGCTCGTCCAGCGGCCCGCGCAGCGAGTCGGCGAGGAGGGTGAGCAGCTGCTCGTGCCGGCCGGCGATCGCCTCGTAGCGGTCCTTCTCCCGCTCGCCGAGGGCGGCGTAGCGGTCGGCGTCCGCGGCGATCTCCTCCGCGTGCTTCTCCCGCAGCTCCTCCAGCTCGGCCGCGTGCCGCTCGCGCAGCGCGGTCAGCTCCGCGGCGTGCTCCTCGGCGATCCGCTCCAGTTCCCCGGCGTGCCGCTGCTCCGCCTCCTCGTGCTCCTTGACGAGGGCGTCGTAGGGACGCCGGTCGGTGAAGGTCATCACGGCGCCGACGAGCTGGTCGCCGTCGCGCACGGGCGCGGTCGTCAGGTCGACCGGCAGCTGGTCCCCGCTCTTGGCGAACACCACCTGTCCGCGCACCCGGTGCTTGCGCCCGGAGCGCAGCGTGTCGGCCAGCGGGGACTCGTCGTACGGGAAGGGCGAGCCGTCGGCGCGCGAGTGCAGGACGAGGGTGTGCAGCTCGCGGCCGCCGAGCTCACCGGCGCGGTAGCCCAGGATCTGGGCGGCGGCCGGGTTGACGAGGACGATCCGCCCGTCGGTGTCGGTGCCCACGACGCCCTCGGAGGCGGCCCGCAGGATCATCTCGGTCTGCCGCTGCGAACGGGCCAGCTCGGCCTCGGTGTCGACGGTGCCCGAGAGGTCGCGGACGACGAGCATCAGCAGCTCGTCGCCGGTGTAGCCGTAGTTGTCGTAGGCCTGCTGGCCGGTCTCCAGGTTGGCGCTGGTGACCTCGACGGGGAACTCGGAGCCGTCGGTGCGCCGCGCGACCATCCGCGTCGGCTTGGTGCGGGCCCGCGGGTCGACGTGGTCGGGGCGCCGCATGGAGCCGGGGATGAGCCGCGAGTCGAACTGCGGCAGCAGATCCAGCAGTCCCCGCCCGACCAGCGCGGTGCCCGGCGTCTCGAACGCCTCCAGCGCGATGGTGTTCGCGTTGACCACGGTGCCGTTGGCGTTGACCAGGACCAACGCGTCCGGCAGCGCGTCCAGTATGGCTGCGAGGCGAGCAGCGCCTCGGGATGGCCTGCTGCTCACGAGACGCTTCCCTCCTGTTACCGCACTTGCCGACCGCCTGGGCCATCTTGCCAACCGGCCCGCGGCGTGTCACGCGAGGGAGTCTAAGGGTTGGGGCCCGGCGGGCGGTGTGGGATGGGACGGAGGTCGCACGAGGAAGTGACGTAGAACGTGTGACCGATGGCCGTCGGGGACCGCCCGCCGCGGCCCCTTCCGCTACGACCGGGCCGGGCTTCCCAGCTCGGGCAGCAGCGGCACCATGCCGTCCCAGCGGGAGATCTCGCAGCCGTTACGGCGGTCGTACGTCGCGTCGACGGGGCGTCCGGCCCAGACGCCGGTGACGTGCGCGGTGGCCGGGCCGCCGTACTGCATGGTGCAGACGCTGCCCTCGGGCACCGGCGCGAAGGTGTCCCGTCCCCACCGGGTGTCGCGCTCGACGACGGCACAGGCGCCCTCGGGGTCGGGGTGGTGGCCGTCGGCGGGGTGGCAGGAGAGCTCGTAGGTGCCGTCCATGCCGGGGCCGGCGTCGCGGACGGTGACCGTCAGGTGGTCACCGGCCGGAGTGCCGGGAGCGGCGGCGGCCGGGTGCGCGGCGCAGACGGAGGCGAGGGCGGCGGCGGACAGGGCGGCGGCGCCGAGGAGGCGGGCGGCGGGGGTGCGGGAGACCTGGAACATGACCTGACCAACGCGCCGGGCGCCGGGACGTTGCGCGTCCGGGCGCCCGGTGGGCCGAGTGGACGCACGACGTCCGGGCCACCACGCCGTAAGGGCTTTGCCCTGCGGCCTGCCCGCCTAGTACCGTAGGGGCCGATTGGTGACAGCGCGCTCAACTGTGTCATCATCGGCACGCGCCACTCGCGCTCGCACGCGAAGTGGTGATGTTGTCTGGAGGCGTCGCCTAGTCCGGTCTATGGCGCCGCACTGCTAATGCGGTTTGGGGCTTACACCCCATCGAGGGTTCAAATCCCTCCGCCTCCGCACGATCACCGAAGCCCCGGCCCGACGGCCGGGGCTTCGGTGTTGTCGGTACCCCCTCGGACGGCCGTCTGCGCAGGTCACAAGGGGTATGGCCAATGGATTTCACATGACGGCGGCAGTCATGTAATGTTCTTCCTGTCGCCGCGAGCGGGCCGGAAGGGCCGGGAGCGACGGTAAAACTGAAGAACACAAGCACTCGTAGCTTAACGGATAGAGCATCTGACTACGGATCAGAAGGTTGCAGGTTCGAATCCTGCCGAGTGCACATCGTTCAAAGGCCCCGCCGGGCGAACCGGCGGGGCCTTTGGCATGGGTCGGTGACATCGGTGCCGATCAACTTTCCCAACTGTGTTTAGGTTGAGCGCATGTTGAGAGGACCCGTCTTCATATCCGCCGACCGGCCGAGTCCCGACGGAGGCCGACGGTGAACAAGCCGCTGAGGGCCGTGGCGATCTTCTGCGGGCTGCTGGTGCTCGGCCTGCTGATCCGCGCGAACTGGCTGCAGTACGTCCGGGCGCCGGAGCTGGCCTCCGACACCGAGAACCGGCGGGTGCAGATCGAGCAGTTCGCGACCCCGCGCGGCGACATCGTCGTCGGCGGCCGGGCGGTCACCGGCTCCAAGGAGACCGAGAGCACCGACCTCAAGTACAAGCGCACCTACGCCGACGGTCCGATGTACGCGCCGGTGACCGGATACGCCTCGCAGGCGCAGGGCATGACGCTGCTGGAGAAGACCTACGACTCCATCCTGACCGGGAAGGACGACCGGCTGGCCTTCCAGCGGTTCGCCGACGTGGTCAGCGGTGAGGGACGGCGGCCCGGCTCCGTGGTCACCACCATCGACCCGAAGGCGCAGAAGGCCGCCTGGGACGGGCTGTCCGACCTGAAGGGCGCACGGGGCGCCGTGGTCGCCCTCGACCCACAGACCGGGAAGGTGCTCGCGCTGGTCTCGGCGCCGTCCTACGACCCGTCGACGTTCGCGGGCGGCACCTTCAAGGAGTCCGACCGCTTCGTGGCGCTCGACAAGAAGAAGAACAAGCCGCTGGCCAACCGCGCGCTGCGGGAGACCTACCCGCCGGGCTCCACCTTCAAGATCCTCACCGCGGCCGCCGCGCTGGAGCACGGCATCGTCACCGACGTCGACGCCCGCACGGACGCCGTCTCCCCGTACCCGCTGCCGCAGTCCACCAACAAGATCGGCAGCGAGGCCGGCGACGCGGTCTGCAACAAGGCCTCGATGAAGACCGCCATGCAGTACTCCTGCAACAACGTCTTCCTCGACGCCGCCTCCAAGCTGGGCCAGGACAAGCTGCGCGAGACGGCCCAGAAGTTCGGCTTCAACGAGGACGTCTACTCCGACGACTTCGGCGACCTGCTCGCCACCAAGAGCCTCTACCCCGAGAACCTCGACAAGCCCGGCACCGCCCTCACGGGCATGGGCCAGGGCAGCCTCACCAGTACGCCGATGCAGATGGCCATGGTCACCGCCGGCATCGCCAACGACGGCAAGGTGATGCAGCCCTACATCGTCGACGAGGTCAAGGGCCCGGACCTGGACACCCTGGAGAAGACCGAGCCCGCGACCATGAGCGAGGCCGTCTCCGCCGAGACCGCGCAGAAGGTCCAGGAGATGATGGAGTTCACCGCCAGGGAGGGCAGCGCCCGCCGCGCCCAGATCGACGGCATCACGGTCGGCGGCAAGACCGGTACCGCGCAGCGCGGTGTCAATGTGAACGACGAGGTGCCGTACGGCTGGTTCGTGTCCTACGGCAAGAAGGACGACGGCGCCTCCGTCGCCGTGGCCGTGTTCATCGACCCGACCGACATGGACATCTCCCGCGCGGACATCTCCGGTGGCGGGCTCGGCGCGCCCATCGCCAAGCGCGTGATGGAGGCCGTGCTCAAGCAGTGACGCCGGCGCGGGCGGCGGCGGATCGGGGCCGCGTCGCGTCGTAGGCCTCCCGGGCCCGCTCGACCGCCGCCAGCCGCCGCTCCGTCCAGCGCGCGAGGTCCCGGACCTGTTCGGCGGCCTCGCGGCCGAGGCCGGTGAGGGAGTAGTCGACGCGGGGCGGGATCACGGGCCTGGCGTCCCGGTGGACCAGGCCGTCGCGCTCCAGTGTCCGCAGGGTCTGGGCCAGCATCTTCTCGCTGACCCGGCCGATCTCCCGGCGCAGTTCGCCGAAGCGGCGGGGTCCGTCCAGCAGGGCGATCAGGGCCAGGGTGCCCCAGCGGCTGGTGACGTGCTCCATGACCAGGCGCTCGGGGCACATCGGTTCACTTTCTGCCATGCCCATACGGTACGTCCGGGCGGGCGCTCACCATGAGTGAGTGCCCGCCCGTCGGCGTCTTCGGTCCCTCGGCACCGGCCGTTGTCAGTGGTGGCCCCTACTGTCGGTGCGGATGGCACAGGCATGGAGGTGCGCGGGGCTGCGGTGGGCGGCGGACGGTCCCGTGCTGTCGTGGGTCGGGGGCCGGCGCAGTGTGCTGGCCCGGGGGAGGCGGGTGGCCTTCGGGGTCGCCGGGGAGGGGGTGCGGACCTGCGTGGGGGCACGGGGGCACGCGTGTCCCGTGCGGGCCGGCGTGCCGGGGCGGAGCACGGGGGCGCGGTGCGAGGAGTGCGCGCGCCTGGACCGGGCCCACTCCGTGGCCGCCGACACCATGGCGGACGACCCGCGGCCGTACCGCGTCTATCTGGCGTGGTTCGGACCGGGCCTCGTCAAGGTGGGGATCACCGCGTACGAACGGGGAGCCGCCCGGCTGCTGGAGCAGGGTGCCGTGTGCTTCAGCTGGCTGGGACGCGGGCCGCTGATGGCCGCGCGCCGGACCGAGGAGCTGCTGCGGGCCGCGCTGGGCGTGCCCGACCGCATTCCGTACGCCCACAAGCGCGCCGTGCGGTCCGCCCTGCCCGGGTCGCGGGCGGAGCGGACGGCCGAGATCGCCGGGCTGCACGCGCGGGCGCTCGCACTCGGCGGGTGGCCGGAGGCGCTGACGCCGGAGCCCTTCCAGGGGGTGGACCACGCGGGCGTCTTCGGGATCGAGGGGGCCGGGCAGGGGCCGGCCGCCGTCGCGGAGGTGACCGGGCTGGTGGCGGGCGGCGCGATCGGGGGCGAGCTGGTGGCGGCCGCCGGACCGGATCTGCACCTGGCGACGGAGCGAGGGGTCGTCGTGCTGGACACCCGGCTGATGACGGGGTGGGAGCTGGTGCCCGCCGGGGGCGAGCCGTGCGCCGTTCCCCTGCGGGGGCTCAGACGTGCGGCCGGAGTACAGGACGGGCTGTTCTGACCCCGGTTTCCTGAGCGGCCCCGGTGAGCCTGCCCGGCCCGGTCGTCCCTCACCCCCTTGTTCAGGGCGGTGCGGGGCGCGATCGTGGCCGCATGAGTGATCACGAAGCCGGGCAGGTCCGCCGGTTCTGGGAGGAGCTCGGGCTGCCCGGGCTGGTCGACGTGCACACGCACTTCATGCCCGAGCGGGTGCTGCGCAAGGTCTGGGCCTACTTCGACGCCCTCGGGCCGCTGACCGGCGGGGTCGAGTGGCCGATCACCTACCGGCAGGAGGAGGACGAGCGCGCCGGTCTGCTCCGGGAGTTCGGGGTGCGGGCCTTCACCGCCATGCTCTACCCGCACAAGCCGGGCATGGCCCGGTGGCTCAACGACTGGGCGGTGGACTTCGCCCGCCGCACCCCCGACTGCCTGCACACCTCCACCCTCTTCCCCGAGCCGGACGTCGAGGCGTACGTCGGCCGGGCCGTCGAGGCGGGGGCGCGGGTCTTCAAGGCGCACGTGCAGGTGGGGGCGTACGACCCGGCCGACGAGCTGCTCGACCCGGCGTGGGGCGTGCTCGCCGAGGCGGGGGTCCCGGTCGTCGTCCACTGCGGTTCGGGCCCGGCGCCCGGCAAGCACACCGGCCCCGGGCCGATCGGCCGCGTCCTGGCCCGCCACCCCCGGCTGCGGCTGGTCGTCGCGCACCTCGGGATGCCCGAGTACGAGGACTTCCTGGACCTCGCCGAGCGCTACGGGGAGGTGCGGCTGGACACGACCATGGCGTTCACCGACTTCGGTGAACGGCTCGCGCCCTTCCCGCGCCGCGCGCTGCCCCGGCTGGCGGAGCTCGGCGACCGCGTCCTGCTCGGCACCGACTTCCCCAACATCCCGTATCCCTATCTGCATCAACTGCACGCCCTGGAGCGGCTGGAGCTGGGGGACGCGTGGCTGCGCGGGGTGTGCCACGACAACGCGGCCCGGCTGTTCGGGCTGCCGGGCGGCGGCTGAGCGGGCCCGCGCGGCTGCTGAGCGGCCCCCGCGGGTTTCTCAGAGAAATCACAGCTTGGGGAAAGGACCCTCTCAGAGCGCCCCGACAGGGTGTCCAGCATGACCACGACCTCGCCCCAGGGGCGCACCGAACTGCTGAGGCCGGACGGGAGCCCCGTCCGGGTGCTTGTAGTGGACGACGAGCTGTCCATCACCGAGCTGCTGTCCATGGCCCTGCGCTACGAGGGCTGGCAGATCCGCAGCGCGGGCGACGGCCACGGCGCCGTGCAGGCCGCGCGGGAGTTCCGGCCCGACGCCGTCGTACTGGACATGATGCTGCCCGACATGGACGGTCTGAGCGTGCTCGGGCGGCTGCGCCGCGACCTGCCGGACGTGCCGGTGCTGTTCCTGACCGCCAAGGACGCCGTCGAGGACCGGATCGCCGGGCTGACCGCGGGCGGGGACGACTACGTCACCAAGCCGTTCAGCCTGGAGGAGGTCGTCGCCCGGCTGCGCGGACTGATCCGGCGTTCGGGCGCCGCCGACCGGCGCTCCGACTCCGTACTCGTCGTCGGCGACCTCACCCTCGACGAGGACAGCCACGAGGTCACGCGGGGCGGCGACGGCATCCACCTCACCGCCACCGAGTTCGAGCTGCTGCGCTTCCTGATGCGCAATCCGCGGCGGGTGCTGAGCAAGGCGCAGATCCTGGACCGCGTGTGGTCGTACGACTTCGGCGGGCAGGCCAACGTCGTGGAGCTGTACATCTCCTACCTGCGGCGGAAGATCGACGCGGGGCGCGAGCCGATGATCCACACCCGGCGCGGCGCCGGTTACCTGATCAAGCCCGCGGCATGACCCGGCGGCGACGACCGCGGCCGCGGACCCTGCGGACGCGGCTCGTCGTCGCGTCCGTGGCACTGATCGCGGTGGTGTGCGCGGTGATCGGCACGGTGACGACGGTCGCGCTGCGCTCCCACCTGTACGAGCAGCTGGACGGGCAGGTGGGGGAGGTCGCCAGGCGGGTGTCCGGGTTCGGGCCGCCGGGCGACCCGGGCCCCGGCGGCGTGAGCCCGCAGCGGATGGACCTCGACGAGTTCGTCACGCACGGCGGGCCCCAGCCGCGCGACACGATCGTCGCGGAGACCCGGGACGGCGCCGTGGTCGACGCCAAGTACGGCGAGAAGAACGACGAGAGCACCGAACCCAGCAGGACGACGCCGGTCTCCCTCGACGAGGCACAGCGCACCGCGCTCGGCTCCGTCCCCCGCGACGGCGGCGCGCACACCGTCGAGATCCCCGGCCTCGGCGACTACCGCGTCGAGTACCACGACGGCTACTACGCGGGCCTGCCCACCTCCGACGTCGACGGCACCATCAGCACCCTGATCCTCGTGGAGGCCAGCGTCACCGCCGCCGGTCTCGTCGCCGCGTCCCTCGCCGGAGCCGTCATCGTCGGCGTCGCCACCCGCCCCCTGCGCCGGGTCGCGGCCACCGCCGGCCGGGTCTCCGAACTCCCGCTGCACGCGGGCGAGGTGAACCTGGACGAACGGGTCCCGGAGTCCGAGTGCGACCCGCACACCGAGGTCGGCCGGGTCGGCTCCGCGCTCAACCGCATGCTGGACCACGTCCACGGGGCCCTGCACGCACGGCAGCGGAGCGAGACGCGGGTACGGCAGTTCGTCGCCGACGCCAGCCACGAACTGCGCACCCCCCTCGCCTCCATCCGCGGCTACGCCGAACTCACCCGCCGGGGACGCGAACAGGTCGGCCCCGACACCCGGCACGCGCTGGGCCGCATCGAGTCCGAGGCCGGCCGCATGACCCTGCTGGTCGAGGACCTGCTGCTGCTGGCCCGGCTGGACGCCGGACGGCCGCTGGAGTTCGGGCCGACGGACCTCGTGCCGCTCGTCGTGGACACCGTCAGCGACGCCCGCGCGGCCGGACTCGACCACACCTGGCGGCTCGACCTGCCCGACGAGCCGGCCCTGGTGTCGGCGGATGCCGCCCGGCTGCAGCAGGTGCTGGTCAACCTCCTGGGCAACGCCCGCAGCCACACCCCGGCGGGCACGACCGTCACCGCGCGCGTGCGGCGCGGCGGGGCGTGGCTGTGCGTGGACGTCGAGGACGACGGGCCGGGCATTCCGGCCCCGTTGCTGCCGCACGTCTTCGAACGGTTCGCGCGCGGCGACTCCGCGCGTTCCCGTGCGACCGGCTCGACGGGCCTCGGGCTCGCCATCGTGCAGGCCGTGACGACCGCGCACGGCGGCGGCGTGAGCGTCGACAGCGTGCCGGGGCGGACGGTGTTCACCGTGTATCTGCCCGCGGTTCACGACCGGCCGGACGCCTCGGCGCACTCACAGGCACAGCACAGTCTCACCACACGGGTGCGACAGGGGGGTTGAGAACAGTCGGTTCCATGCGAACCGACTCTTCTCCCGGCTCCCTGCCGGCGCGGGAGCACCTCCCGGCCGCGGCAGCCGGTACGCCTGTCCTGGACGTAGTGATCCCCGTCTACAACGAGGAGAAGGACCTCGGGCCGTGCGTCCTGAGACTGCATGAGCACCTCACCCGCACGTTCCCCTACGCCTTCCGCATCACGGTCGCCGACAACGCCTCCACGGACGGCACCCCGCACGTCGCGGCCCGGCTCGCGGCCGACCTCGCGGGGGTCAGGTCCGTCCGGCTGGAGCAGAAGGGGCGCGGCCGGGCCCTCGGGACCGTCTGGTCGGCCTCGGACGCCCCGGTGCTCGCCTACATGGACGTCGACCTCTCCACCGACCTGAACGCACTGCTGCCGCTGGTGGCCCCGCTGATCTCCGGCCACTCCGACCTCGCGATCGGCTCCCGGCTCGCCCGCAGCTCGCGGGTGGTGCGCGGTGCCAAGCGGGAGTTCATCTCCCGCACCTACAACCTCATCCTGCGCGGCTCCCTCCAGGCCCGCTTCTCCGACGCACAGTGCGGCTTCAAGGCGATCCGCCGGGACGTGGCCCGCGTGCTGCTGCCGCTGGTGGAGGACACCGGCTGGTTCTTCGACACCGAGATGCTGGTGCTCGCCGAGCGCGCCGGGTGCCGGATCCACGAGGTGCCGGTCGACTGGGTCGACGACCCGGACTCCACCGTGCACATCGTGCGGACGGCGACCGATGACCTCAAGGGCGTGTGGCGGGTCGGCAGGGCCCTGGCCACCGGTTCGCTGCCGCTGGACCGGCTGGCCCGTCCCTTCGGCGACGATCCGCGCGACCGCGACCTGACCGGCGTGCCGCAGGGGCTGGCCCGGCAGCTCGTCGGCTTCTGCGTGGTCGGCGCCCTGTCCACCCTCTTCTACCTCCTCCTGTACAGCGGCTTCCGCCACTTCGCGGGCTCCCAGCTCGCCAACGCGCTCGCGCTGCTGGTCTCGGCGGTCGCCAACACCGCCGCCAACCGGCGGCTGACCTTCGGGGTGCGGGGCCGGGGCGGCGCCGTGCGGCACCAGGCGCAGGGACTGGTCGTCTTCGGCATCGGCCTCGCGCTGACCAGCGGCTCGCTGGCCGCCCTGAGCGCGGCGACGGCCGACCCCGACCACTCCACGGAGCTGGCGGTACTCATCGCCGCCAACCTCGCGGCCACCGTGCTGCGCTTCCTGCTCTTCCGCGCCTGGGTCTTCCCGGACGCGGAGCCCACGGCCCCCGCACCGGCCCCCGGCCCGCAGGAATCTCGTCTTCCGGATCCGTACCGGCCCTGGAGCGACGCCACCGTGCGGCTCCAGTCCGTGCGCCCCGCCGACCCCGACCCGAGGGACGCCCGATGACCACGCACTACGACCCGCCCGTGCACAGCCCGGCCGACGAGGACGGAGGACCGCCCTCAGAGGCACCGCCCGCCCACCGCCGGCCCCGGAGGCCCCGGCGCGGGTCCCGGCCCGGCCGGCTCTGGCGCGGGCGCCCCGAGGACCCGCGCTGGGTGCGCCCCGCCTTCCTCGCCCTCCTGCTGGCCACCGCTGCCCTCTACCTCGTCGGCCTGAGCGCCTCCGGCTACGCCAACTCCTTCTACTCGGCGGCCGCGCAGGCGGGCAGCCAGTCCTGGAAGGCCTTCTTCTTCGGCTCGCTCGACGCGGGAAACGCCATCACCGTCGACAAGCCCCCGGCCGCGCTGTGGCCGATGGCGCTGGCGGTGCGGGTCTTCGGCCTCTCCTCCTGGTCGATCCTCGTCCCCGAGGTGCTGATGGGGGTGGCCACGGTCGCCGTCGTGTACGCGGCCGTGCGCCGCCGGTTCAGCCCCGCGGCCGGGCTGATCGCGGGCGCCGTCCTCGCGCTCACGCCCGTCGCCGCGCTGATGTTCCGCTTCAACAACCCGGACGCGCTCCTCGCCCTGCTGATGTCCGTCGCCTGCTACCTCGTCGTACGGGCGCTGGAGGACGGCCGGACCAAGTGGCTGCTGTGGGCGGGCGTCGCCATCGGCTTCGCGTTCCTGACGAAGACCCTCCAGGCCTTCCTGATCCTGCCCCCGCTCGCCCTCGTCCACGGCGTCTGCGCACCGGTCCGGCTCGGGAAGCGCCTCGGGCAACTCGCCCTGGCGACCGCCGCGATCGTCGTCTCCGGCGGCTGGTGGGTCGCCGTCGTGGAGCTGTGGCCGGCTGCGTCCCGGCCGTACATCGGCGGCTCGCAGAACAACAGTTTCCTGGAGCTGACCTTCGGCTACAACGGCCTCGGCCGCCTCAACGGCGAGGAGACCGGAAGCGTCGGCGGCGGAGGCGGTCCCGGTGGCGGGAGCGGCGGACAGTGGGGCGAGACCGGCTGGGACCGGATGTTCAACTCCGAGATCGGCGGCCAGATCTCCTGGCTGCTCCCGGCCGCCCTGATCCTCCTCGTCGCGGGCCTGGTCGCCACCCGCCGGGCCGGCCGCACGGACACGGCGCGCGGGTCCTTCCTGGTCTGGGGCGGCTCGCTGCTGATGACGACGGCGGTCTTCAGCTACATGGCCGGCATCTTCCACCAGTACTACACGGTGGCCCTGGCGCCGTACCTGGCGGCGGTCGTCGGCATGGGCGCGGCGACGCTGTGGGAGCGGCGCGAACGGACCTGGGCGTCGCTCGCCCTCGCCGCCGCCGTCACGGCGAGCGCGGCCTGGGGGTACGTCCTGCTGGGCCGCACGCCCGACTACCTGCCCTGGCTGAGGATGCCGGTCCTGGTCGGCGGCCTGGCCGCCGCGCTCGGGCTGGTCTTCGCCGGCCGGCTGGGGCGGCGGACCGCCCTCGCGGCGGCGGGCCTCGGCCTCGTGGCGTCGCTGGCCGCGCCCACCGCGTACACGCTGAGCACCGTGCGGGAGGGGCACAGCGGCTCCATCGTCACGGCCGGCCCGTCCGGCGCGAGCATGCGGGGCGGCGGTCCGGGCGGTGGCGGCGGCTTCCCGGGCGGCGGGAACGCGCCCGGTCGGGGCCAGGGCCAGGGGCAGAACCAGGGCCAGGGCCAGGGTGGTCCCGGTGGCGGCGGCTTCCCCGGGGGCGGTTCCGCTCCGGGCGGCACCGGCGGCAGCAACCAGAACGGCCAGGCCCCGAACGGCCAGGCCCCGAACGGCGGGAACAACCAGAACGGTCCGACCGGCGGCCCCGCCGGCGGTGCGAGGGGCGAAGGCGGCCGGACGGGGGCGGGCGGCGGCATGGGCGGCCTGCTCAACGGCGCAGAAGTCGGCTCGGAGGCGAAGAAGCTGCTGGAGACCGACGCCGACACCTACACCTGGGTCGCCGCCGCGATCGGTTCCCAGAACGCCGCGAGCTACCAGCTCGGCACCGGCGACCCGGTGATGGCGATCGGCGGTTTCAACGGCACGGACCCGTCGCCGACCCTGGCCCAGTTCAAGAAGTACGTGGCGGACGGCAGGATCCACTACTTCATCGCCGGCGGTACGGGTGGCGGCATGGGCGGCGACTCCGACTCCGGTACCGCGTCGCAGATCACCTCGTGGGTCGAGGCCAACTTCAAGGAGGTGACGGTCGGCTCGGCCACGTTCTACGACCTCACGGCACCGACGGACTGAGGGCTCGGACCAAAGCGTTGTACAGCGTATAGGAGACTCCTATACGCTGTACAACATGACGACATCACCCCAGGAATCCGCCGAGGAGCGGGAAACCGTCCCCCCGGCCCAGGGCCATCCGCAGCGCTGGCTGATCCTCGGCGTCATCAGTCTCGCCCAGCTGACGGTGGTCCTGGACAACACCGTGCTGAACGTGGCCATCCCCTCGCTCACCGACGAACTGGGCGCGGCCACGTCGGACATCCAGTGGATGATCAACGCCTACTCGCTCGTCCAGTCCGGCCTGCTGCTCACCGCGGGCAGCGCCGCCGACCGGTACGGCCGCAAGAAGATGCTGGCCACGGGTCTCGCCCTGTTCGGGCTCGGCTCGCTGGCGGCCGGACTCGCGGACACCACCGGGCAGTTGATCGCGGCACGGGCCGGCATGGGCGTCGGCGGCGCCCTGCTGCTGACCACCACGCTCGCCGTGGTCATGCAGATCTTCGCGCCCGCCGAACACGCGAAGGCGATCGGCGTCTGGAGCGCGGTCAGCGCGCTCGGCTTCGCCTGCGGGCCGCTGATCGGCGGTTTCGTCCTCGACCACTTCTGGTGGGGCGCGATCTTCCTGATCAACCTGCCGGTGGTGGCCCTCGGTCTGGTCGCGGTCGTGACCCTGGTCCCGGAGTCGAAGGACCGGCGGGGCGACCGCCCCGACCTGCTCGGTGCCGTCCTGTCCACGATCGGCATGGCCGCACTGGTCTACGCGATCATCTCCGGTCCCGGACACGGCTGGACGTCGGGCCGGGTCCTGGCCACGGCCGTCGTCGCCGTGGGCGTGCTCGCCCTGTTCGCGTACTGGGAGAGCCGTGTCCCGTACCCGATGCTCGACCTCACCTTCTTCCGCGACCAGAGGTTCACCGGCGCGGTGGCCGGTCTCGTGCTGATCACCTTCGGCATGGGCGGTGCGCTGTTCCTGCTCACCCAGCACCTGCAGTTCGTCCTCGGGTACGGCCCCCTGGAGGCGGGGCTGCGGACCGCGCCGCTGGCCCTGACGGTGGTGCTGCTGAACTTCTCCGGCGTGGCGGCGAAGTGGCTGGCGAGGCTCGGCACGCCGGTGGCGGTGCTGCTGAGCATGGTGCTGATGTCGGCGGGCCTGGTGGCCATCGCCACGCTGACCGGGGCGGGCTACGCCGGCACCCTGCTGGGGCTGCTGCTGATCGGCGTGGGGTGCGCGCTCGGCAACCCGGCCATGGCGCACGCCCTGATGAGCGCGATCCCGCCGGCCAGGGCGGGGGTCGGCGCGGGCGTCAACGGCACGCTGGCGGAGTTCGGCAACGGGCTGGGTGTGGCCGTCCTGGGCGCGGTGCTGACCTCGCGGTTCGCGGCGCTGGCTCCGGTCGCGGCGGCGTCGTTGCCGACGGCACTGGCCTCGGCGCGGGGGGAGGGGGAGCGGGGGCGGGTCCTCGACGCGTTCTCCTCCGGAGTGGAGAGCAGCCAGTTGGTGGGGGCGGTCGCGGTGTTGCTGGGCGGGGTGGTGGCGGCGGTGCTGTTGCGGTGCGCCGAGCGGGTGGGCGCCTGAGAGGCCGGGACGCGGGGCGGGGTTCGCGGCTGCGGGCCGGCTGCGGCTGGTCGCGCCCGCGCGGCGGAGCCGCACGTCGTCACGCCCCTCGCCCCTTTCGGGGGCGCCTAGCATGACCGTTGATGGTGAGAGCGAGGTAGGTGCGCATGGCGAAAGCAGGGCGGCAGGGGCCCAGGCCCCGGGCCAGTGTGTGGCTGAACGGGGAGGGGCGGCGCAGTGGGCGGCGCGCGGGGCAGCCGTCCGGGCTGGACCGGGACCGGATCACCCGGGTCACCGTGGGGCTGCTGGACGCCGAGGGCCTGGCGGGGTTCTCCATGCGCCGCCTGGCCGCCGAGCTGAACGTCACCGCGATGTCCGTCTACTGGTACGTCGACACCAAGGACGAACTGCTCGAACTCGCCCTGGACGCGGTCTTCGGCGAGCTGCGCCACCCCGACCCCGACGCCGGCTTGGACTGGCGCGAGGAGCTGCGCGCCCTGGCCCGCGAGAACCGGGCGCTGCTGGTGCGCCACCCGTGGTCGTCCCGGCTGGTCGGCACCTACCTCAACATCGGGCCGCACTCGCTGGCCTTCTCCCGGGCGGTGCAGAACGTCGTGCGCCGCAGCGGACTGCCCACCTACCGCCTGACCGGCGCCATCGCCGCCGTCTTCCAGTTCGTCTACGGCTACGGCACCATCGAGGGCCGCTTCCTCGCGCGGGTGGCGGACACCGGGCTGAGCCCGGAGGAGTACTTCCAGGACTCCATGAGTGCGGTGACCGAGATACCCGACACCGCGGGCGTCATCGAGGACGCCCAGGACATCATGGCGGCCCGCGGCGGCGACACCGTCGCGGAGATGCTGGACCGGGACTTCGAGTTCGCCCTCGACCTGCTCGTCGCGGGCGTCGACGCGATGGTCGAACGGGGCTGACCGGGCGTCGGTCGCGCACTCCGCGGTCGCGCGCTCCCCGGCCGGCCCCCTCAGTCGTCCGCCGCCGGCCGCGCCGGGAAGCCGCCCGTCGCCACCGGTCCCCACCTCTGCGGTGTCACCCGGATGAGGGACTTGCCCTGCTCGACCATGGCCTGCCGGTACTCGTCCCAGTCGGGGTGCTCGCCGGAGATGTTGCGGAAGTACTCCACGAGCGGCTCCACGGACTCCGGGGAGTCGACGACCTCCGCGGTGCCGTCGATCTGGACCCAGGGGCCGTTCCACTCGTCGCTGAGCACGATGAGGCTGACCCGCGGGTCGCGGCGCGCGTTGCGGGTCTTGGCCCGTTCGGGGTACGTCGAGACGACGATGCGGCCGGAGTCGTCGACCCCGCAGGTCAGCGGCGACCCCTGCGGGCTGCCGTCGGCCCGCCGGGTCAGCAGGACCGCCCGGTGCCGGGGGCGTACGAAGTCCAGCAACTCGTCCAGGGAGACACGGGTGTTCGTCGCGATGCTCGGTGCCATGCCGCCACCCTAGGCCGCCGTTCCGCTCTCCGCGCGCAGCGCCTCCGCCAGGTTGTCGTGCACCGGCACGTCGCGGCGCAGGCCGGAGAGCTCCAGGACGCGGCTCGCCACGCTCTTCGGGGCGGCCACCACGCGCAGCAGGGTGCGCTCGGGCAGACGGTCGCGTACGGCGGCGATCAGGCGGACGCCCTGGGAGTCCATGAAACAGGTCGCGGACAGGTCCAGGACGAGCAGACGGAGCCCGTCGGAGCGCTGCTCGACGGCGGTCGTGATCAGGGGCAGCAGCCCCGAGGCGTTGCAGAAGTCGATCTCGCTGGGCATCGCGAGCACGGCGCAGCCGGGTGGGTCACACGGCTCGCACGGCTCGCAGGGCTGGGGGTGGAAGGTCACAGCACTCACCTGACAGACGTCGGGCTTCCGGCCGGGCCGCTTCCTGACCCGTTCCCATTCCACCACGCGGCGCGGTGGTGCGGAAGGCGCACCGGCCGCCCGGACCGTCGGCCGAGCGTCACCGGCACGCAACCAAGCAGCTAAAGTGCTGTTCGTCCTGTGCTCGCAGTCGGGAATGTGCTGCGGAGCTCTCCTGCGCACGGCCGTGAGGCCGCGCATGCCGAAGAGGTTCGTGGTGGCTGCGTCCGAATTTACTGATTTGCCGCGTTTTCCGGTGGGCTTCGAGCTGGCCGACGCCCTGACGGCGGCGGCCCGGCACCTGCACGGGACGAACACCCCCGGCGACACCCTGAACACCGCCGTCAAACTGGCGGTGCGCCTGCTGCCCGAAGCCGAGCACGCGGGCATCTCGGAGATCCAGCGCGGCGGCCGGCTGCGCACCCTCGCCTGGACCGACGAGACCGTACGGTTCGCCGCCGAGCCCCGGCAGGGCGGACAGGGCGGCCACACCCCGCACCCGGACTGGGAGCGCCTGTGGACGACGCCCGTGGTGCGGACGGACGACAGCGAGGCCGACGGCGGCGGCAACGCGCTGTCCGGGCTCGGTCTGCGCTCGGCGCTGTCCCTGCGGCTGCGTGCCGACCGGCGCCGGCTGACCGTGCTGACGGCGTACGCCCGCAAGCCGCAGGCCTTCGGCGAGGACGCCACCCGCATCGGGCGGCTGTTCACCGCGCACGTCTCCCTCGCCCTGGACTCGGCGACGGTGCGCGAGCAGCTCACCGAGGCGATGCGCACCCGGGACCTGATCGGCCAGGCCACCGGCATCCTGATGGAGCGTCTGAACATCGACGCGGCCGGTGCCTTCGACTCGCTGGTGAAGGCGTCCCAGCGGGAGAACGTGAAACTGCGCGACCTGGCCCGCCGCATCGTCGACGCCAATTCCGCCGCGGGCGGCCGAGGCGTGACCGAGCGGTGACGGGACATCCGTACGGTCATGACCTCGCGGACCACGGGCACGGACACGGAGAGCCTTGAGCACGCCATCGCGCGCACCCAGGGCCTGGACACCCTGCTGCGCGACCTGACCGACCGGGCGGTCCGGCAGGTGCCCGGCGCCGACGCCTGCTCGGTCACGGTGCGCCGCGCCGACCGGCTGATGACGCTGGCGGGCAGCACCGGGCTGCCCGCCGGTCTGGACCTGCGCCAGTACGAGAACGGCTCGGGGCCCTGCGTGGACGCCGCCGAGTCGGGCGAGGCGCAGTACTCCCCGGACCTGGCCGCCGAGACCCGCTGGCCCCCGTACACGCGGTACGCGCTGGCCACCGGGGTGTGCTGTGTGCTGGCGCTGCCGCTGGCCGTCGAGGGCGAGACGGGCGCCGCCCTCAATCTCTACGGCGTCGAGGCGGACTGTCTGGCCGACGGGCTGGACGCGGCCCGCGCCTTCGCGGAGCGGGCCGCGGACGCGGTGAACGAGGCCCTGCGCGTCGAGCGGGAGCGGGCCTCGGCGGCCGACGTGCGCACCGCCCTGCTCTCCCGCAGCGTCATAGACCAGGCGGTCGGCATGCTCATGGCCCGGGAGCGCATCGACGCCCACCGGGCCCTGGAGCGGCTGCGCCGCGTCTCACAGGACCGGAACGTCAAGCTCCGGGACCTGTGCGCCCAGGTGGTGGCCCGGGCGTCCGGCGGTGCCTCACACGGCCGGAAGTGACTCCCCCTGCACCGCCTGGACGTCCAGCTCGACCCTGAGCGTGGTGCCGATGGCGGCGATGCCGGCCTGGACCACCTGGTTGTAGTTCATGGCGAAGTCCTCGCGGTGCAGCTCCGTCGTCGCGCGGAAGGCCGCCCGGGTGCCGCCCCAGGGGTCGGCGCCGGTGCCGAGGTAGGCCAGGTCCAGGTCGACCTCGCGGACGACCCCGTGCAGGCCCAGCTCGCCGCGGACGGTCCAGCGGTCCGGACCGGCCTCGCTCACCTGCGTGGAGCGGTAGGTGATCTCCGGGAACCGCTCGACGTCCAGGAAGTCGGCCGAGCGCAGGTGGGTGTCGCGCATGCCGTTGCCCGTGTCGATGGAGGCCGCCTTGATCACCGCCTCCACCCGGGACTTGGTGACGTCGTCCGGGGCGATCTCGACGGTGGCGGCGAATTCGGTGAAGCGGCCGCGCACGCTGGAGATGCCCAGGTGCTGGGCGACTGCGGCCACGCCGGAGTGCGCCGGGTCGACCGTCCAGAGCCCCGGCGGCGGCAGTTCGGTGCCGCCCTGGCGGGCCAGCGTCACGGTGCCGACCTCGGCCCGGCCGCTCGCGGTGACGATCGCGCTGGAGGCGGCGGGCGCGTAGCCGACCGCGGTGACGATCACGGTGTACGCCCCGGGGGCGAGCGGGGTGGTGTCCCGCACGGCGCCCTCGGTGTCCGCCTCGGCGCGCAGTACCTGCACACCGGTCATGTCGGTCACCGTGACGACCGCGTGCGACACGGCCCACCCGTCCCGCGTTCGGATCCTCGCGGTCAGTCCCATCCCGTTTTCTCCCTGCAAAGACTCAGAAAGTGGTCGTAAGGAAACCGGCCCGTGGTGGCGGGCGCACCTCCGCTCGGAGCGCGCACGCCACCACGGGCCGGGGCCCTGCTACTCGCCGGGGTGGGCGAGCTCGATGTCGTGGCCGTCGGCACCGGGGCCGGCGACCGTCAGGGCGGTGGCGACCGGCGGGTAGCCGGTCGCGATGACGGTGTACTCACCGGCGTCCAGGTCGGTGAAGGCGTACGCCCCGTCCGTCCCGGTGGTGGCCGTGCCGATCACGTTGCCCGCCGCGTCGACCAGGGTGACGCGGGCGTCGGCCAGCGGCCCGTGCGGTGCCCGCACGACGCCCTGGACCTGGGCTCCGGCCTGGAGGTCGACCTCGACGCGGGTGACGCCGGTGCCGCCCACCTCGAGGGGGAGGGCACGCGGCCGGTAGCCGGCGGCGTTGACCGCGACGGTCACCGTGCCCGGCACCAGTTCGGTGAAGGCGAACTCGCCCGCCTCGCCGGTGGTGGCGCTGGCCAGCAGGTCGCCGCGCACGTCGGTCACGATCACCATGGCGTCCTTGACCGGCAGCCCGCTCTCCGCGGCCCGCACCAGGCCGGTGAGCCCGCTGGTGCCGCTGAGCAGGATGTCGTAGGCGACCGGCTCCTCGTTGACGACGATGGTGGAGGCCTGCGGCTGGAAACCGTCGGCGGAGGCGATCAGCACGTACGACCCGGCGCTCGGGGCGTCGATGGCGTAGGAGCCGTCGGCCTGGGCGACGGACCGGCCGAGCTGGCGGCCGGCCAGCGAGATCAGCGTGACCGCCGCCTGCGGGACCGGGGCGGACTCGGCGCCGCGGACGAAGCCGCGGACCGCGATGCCGCCGGAGACGGGCGCCTGCGGTTCACCGGAGCCGGTCGCCGTGGCGACGGCGGCGAGGGGCTGCGTGGCGGCCGCGGTGGCCGAGGTGTCCGAGACGGCCGAGGTGGCCCGGTCACCGGACGGCGCTGCCGACACGGCCGCCATCGCACCGGCCGGGACCGGCTCGTCGGCGCTGCGGAAGGCCTCCGCGGGGGTGCCCGCCACCGGCGGGGCGGACTCGGCCGAGGACTCCGCCGCCTGGGCGAGGGCGCCCTTGGTGCGCAGCGGGACCTCCTTGATGAACAGCGTCACCAGGAAGCCGAGCAGGGCGATCGGCGCGACGTACAGGAAGATGTCGGCGATGCCGTGCCCGTAGGCGCTCTCCAGCCACTGGCGGATGCCGGGGGGCAGCAGGTCCATGTCGGGGATGGCGCCGCTGCCGGAGGCCTTGGCGGCCGCCGCCTGCTCCTGCGGGCTGAGCTGCCCGATGGTGTCCGCGGCGTAGTGGCTGATCCGGGTCGACATGACGGAGCCGAGCACCGAGACGCCCACCGCGCCGCCGAGGGACCGGAAGAAGGTGACCGTGGAGGACGCGGCGCCCAGGTCGCCCGGTTCCACCTGGTTCTGCGTGCAGAGCACCAGGTTCTGCATCATCATGCCGACGCCGAGACCCATCAGCGCCATGAAGATCGCGATGTGCCAGTACGCGGTGTCGTAGCGCATGGTGCTGAGCAGGCCCAGGCCCGCCGTCAGCAGCACGCCGCCGGCCAGCAGCCAGCGCTTCCACCGGCCGGTCTTGGTGATGATGATGCCGGAGACCGTGGACGAGACGAACAGGCCGCCGATCATCGGGATCGTCATGACGCCCGACATGGTCGGGGACTTGTCCCGGGCCAGCTGGAAGTACTGGCTGAAGTAGACGGTGCCCGCGAACATCGCGATACCGACGAACAGTGAGGCCAGCGAGGCCAGGGTGATGGTGCGGTTCCGGAACAGGCGCAGCGGGATGATCGGCTCGCTGGCCTTCGACTCCACGAGGAGGAAGACGAGCGTCAGCGCGATCGCGCCGCCGACCATGGCGCCGGTCTGCCAGGACATCCAGGAGTACTTGTCGTCGGCGAAGGTGACCCAGACGAGCAGCAGGCACACGGCCGCGGTGACGAAGAAGGCGCCGGCCCAGTCGACCTTGACCTTCCGCTTGACCACGGGCAGGTGCAGCGTCTTCTGCAGCACGATCAGCGCGAGGATCGCGAAGGGCACGCCGACGTAGAGGCACCAGCGCCAGCCGAGCCAGCTGGTGTCGGTGATGACGCCGCCGAGCAGCGGGCCGCCGACGGTGGCGACGGCGAAGGTGGCGCCGAGGTAGCCGGAGTAGCGCCCGCGCTCACGCGGGGCGATCATCGCGGCCATGATGATCTGCGCCAGGGCGGACAGACCGCCGGCGCCCAGGCCCTGGATGGCCCGAGCGGTGATCAGCATCCCCGGGTTCTGCGCCAGACCGGCCACGACGGAGCCGATGACGAAGACGATCAGGGCTATCTGGACCAGGGCCTTCTTGCTGAACTGGTCCGCGAGCTTGCCCCACAGCGGGGTGGAGGCGGTCATCGTGAGCAGCGAGGCGGTGACGACCCAGGTGTAGGCGCTCTGGCCGCCGCCGAGGTCCCCGATGATCTCGGGCAGCGCGTTGGTGACGATGGTCGAGGACAGAATCGCGCAGAACATGCCGAGCAGCAGCCCGGACAATGCCTCCATGATCTGCCGGTGCGTCATCGGAGCGTCTCCGGAGGAGCCTCCCCCGTGCTTGGCATGAGCCCGCACACCGGCTGGTGTGGTCGTTGCCATGGACTTCCTTTACTGAATGGTGATCGCGGGTGTACGGGTGGACTGTTCGTCCCCGGACAGTGCGGGAGGCCGGGCCGCGGGGGCCCGGCAGTCGTCGAAGCTGGCCCTGAGGCGGGCCATGAGCCGGGAGAGCTGGCCGACCTCGTCGTCGGACCAGTCGCTCAGGCGGTGGGAGAGCAGCTGGGTGGTCCGCTCGGCGATCTCGTCGAGCTGCTCCTGCCCCGCGGGCGTCAGGCGCAGGATGCGCGAGCGCTTGTCCGCGGGGTCGGGGGAGCGGTCGATCCAGCCCCGCTCGGCGACGTGGGCGACGTGGCGGCTGGTCACGGACATGTCCACCGCGAGCAGCTCCGCGAGCTTGCTCATGCGCATGTCCCCGTGACGGCCGAGCAGGGTCAGTACGGCGACGGATCCGCCGGGACAGTCGGACGGCAGCATCCGTCCCATCTCCCGCTTCACGGCGCCGAAGGCGCTGAACTGGCGGATCAGCTCCTCGTACTGCGCCTTCCCGGCCATACGCACCTCCCTATTCGTTGCTTAGGGCAACCATAAGTTCAGTTGGTTGCTACAGGCAAATAAAAGAGGGTCCCACGGCATAAAAAGTTGGCAAAGGCAAGTATTGCGAAAGTAAACGCGCAGGTGATAGAGGGTGGGCGGGGTCAAGGGCGCTCGGTGGCCCCGCACTTGGGCCGCACCCGCGGATTCGCTAGTGTCTCGGCCCATGGCTAACACCCAGGGCCCCCAGGGCACCAACGACCCCGCAGGCAGCACCCAGATGTTCCGCGCGTTCGTCGACGACGCCCCGCAGAGCCGGCAGGCTGCCCCAGCCGCCTCGTCCGGGCCCCGCGTCGGCCTGATCGTCGGCATCGTGGCCGCCGTGATCGTCGTCGCGGCCGTGGCCTGGCTGGCGCTCGGCTAGGACCTCTCGGAGCGGTACCGGACACCGGAACACCGGGACGTACGAAGGCGACCGCCGTGGCAACCCCGAGGTGCCACGGCGGCTGCCGTGCTGCCGTGCCGACTCTCCCGCGGCGCGGGATCAGTCGGAGATGAGGCCCTCGCGCAGCTGCGACAGGGTCCGGGTGAGCAGCCGGGAGACGTGCATCTGCGAGATGCCGACCTCCTCGCCGATCTGCGACTGGGTCATGTTGGCGAAGAACCGCAGCATGATGATCCGCCGCTCCCGGGGCGGCAGCTTGGCCAGCAGCGGCTTGAGGGACTCGCGGTACTCCACGCCCTCCAGCGCGGTGTCCTCGTAGCCCAGACGGTCCGCCAGGGAGCCCTCGCCGCCGTCGTCCTCCGGGGCCGGGGAGTCCAGCGAGGAGGCGGTGTAGGCGTTGCCCACCGCGAGGCCGTCGACGACGTCCTCCTCGGACACGCCGAGGACGGCGGCCAGCTCGCCGACCGTCGGGGAGCGGTCCAGCTTCTGGGACAGCTCGTCGCTGGCCTTGGTCAGGGCCAGGCGCAGCTCCTGGAGGCGGCGCGGGACACGCACCGACCACGAGGTGTCGCGGAAGAACCGCTTGATCTCGCCGACGACGGTCGGCATCGCGAACGTCGGGAACTCGACGCCCCGTTCGCAGTCGAAGCGGTCGATCGCCTTGATCAGGCCGATGGTGCCGACCTGGACGATGTCCTCCATCGGCTCGTTGCGGGAGCGGAAGCGCGCGGCGGCGTAGCGCACCAGCGGGAGGTTGAGCTCGATCAGGGTGTCCCGGACGTAGGCACGCTCGGGGCTGTCCTCGTCGAGGGCGGCGAGCCGCAGGAACAGGGAGCGGGACAGGGTGCGGGTGTCGATGGCCTCCGTGGCCGGAAGCGTCTGGGCCGGCACGGCGTCGAGGTCCGGCACGGCTTCGCCGGTCCGAGTGCCGTCGACGGTGCCGACGGGGCCGACGGAGTCGATGGGGCCGACGGGCTCGACGGCACCGAGCGCCTCGAGCGAGTCGGGCGCGGTCTCGCTCTCCGCGAGCGCGAGCACCTTCGAGCTGCCCTGTTCTGCGGACATGCCACCCCCTTTGGGTCGCGGGACGGTCGCGGCACACGCTCCCACGCCGGGAACGCAGCCTTCACCTGAATACCGGAGCCGGAGCCCCGGCAAACGCGTCTCCGGCAGAATGTCACATGTCGGCAACGCGCTGTAGTGACATGTCGACATCTGAGATGCGAATACCCCCTGGAAACAGGGGGTCTGATGGGCTTTCAGCCCGATTCCGTCCGCAACGGCCCTGGTGAGCGATTCGCTCTCGCAGGTGATCTCTCGCTCGTGCTTTCGACCCCGCCCGGCGTCCCTGTAGAGGTTACGCGTCGATCCGGTTCGCGGACCTCAATCGCTGGAAACTACGCGCCAGTAGCCGCGATACGTGCATCTGGGAGACGCCGAGTTCCGCGCTGATCTGGGACTGCGTCAGGTTGCTGTAGTAGCGCAGCAGCAGGATCCGCTGCTCCCGCTCGGGGAGCTGGACGAGCAGGTGGCGCACCAGGTCGCGGTGCTCGACCCCGTCCAGCGCGGGGTCCTCGTAGCCGAGCCGGTCGAGGAGTCCGGGCAGCCCGTCGCCCTCCTGGGCGGCCTCCAGCGAGGTGGCGTGGTACGACCGCCCCGCCTCGATGCAGGACAGCACCTCCTCCTCGGTGATGCGCAGCCGCTCGGCGATCTCGGCGGTGGTCGGGGAGCGCCCGAAGGCGGTCGTCAGGTCCTCGGTCGCGCTGTTGACCTGCACCCACAGCTCGTGCAGCCGGCGCGGTACGTGCACCGTGCGGACGTTGTCGCGGAAGTACCGCTTGATCTCGCCGACGACGGTCGGCATCGCGAACGTCGGGAACTGCACGCCCCGCTCGGGGTCGAAGCGGTCGATGGCGTTGATGAGCCCGATGGTGCCGACCTGGACGACGTCCTCCATCGGCTCGTTGCGTGAACGGAACCGGGCGGCCGCGTAACGCACCAGCGGGAGGTTGGCCTCGATGAGCGCCGCGCGCACCCGGTCGTGCTCCGGTGTGCCCGGGGTGAGGTCCTTCAGCTCGCCGAAGAGGACCTGGGTCAGGGCCCGGGTGTCGGCGCCCCGGCTGCGCTGCGGCGCGGGTGCCTCCTGGGCCTGGGCGGGCGGTGCGGGCGGTGCTTGAGGCGCAGTACTGGCCGGCACGGTCAACTCCACCTCGTGATCTGTCAACTCTTCCGTCAACTCATCCGTCAAAAGCGGTCATAGCATCACAAGACATGTTCACTGTGTGCAAGCACCGCATAACGTCGTGTTGAGTGAACGCGGAAAGGCCCCGCACCGGGCTGGTGCGGGGCCGGAGCACGGGCCGGAGCGCCCTTCGGGCCTGTGGTCGGCCTAGAACTCGTAGTCGGCGATCACCCAGGTGGCGAACTCGCGCCACAGCGCGACGCCCGCCTGGTGCGCCGGGTGTTCGAGGTAGCGCTTCAGTGCGTCGGCGTCGTCCACGGCCGAGTTGACGGCGAAGTCGTAGGCGATGGGGCGGTCGCTGATGTTCCAGGCGCACTCCCAGAAGCGGAGGTCCTCGATCCGGCCGCCGAGCGCCCGGAAGGCCTCGACGCCCTCCACGACGCGCGGGTCGTCGCGCCGGACACCGTCGTTCAGCTTGAACAGCACGAGGTGGCGGATCATCACTCTCCTCCGTTGGCGGCCCAGGTCATGAAGTCGCCCACGGCGCCCGCCGCGTCGGATATGCCCTGGAAGCCTATCTGCACGTAGTCGGCTGCCTTGGCCGGATCAGTGATGATCACGTACAGCACGAAGACCACGAGCACATAGACGGCGATCTTCTTCGAGTTCACCGCCACCGCGGCCTCCCCTGTCCTTTCGACCCACGCCTTCGGTCGCTCATGATCGCACGAAGGGCCCCGTCTTTCGACGGGGCCCTTCCAAAGCGGTAGCGGAGGGATTTGAACCCTCGGTGACTTGCGCCACACTCGCTTTCGAGGCGAGCTCCTTCGGCCGCTCGGACACGCTACCGAGACAGACCTTACAGCACGCAGCGGCATGCTCCGAAATCGGTATCGCGGCCGACGAACTGCCGTCCTACCGGCCGTCCGGGCAGTCCTGCGAGCGGTTGTCCGGGCAGTCGTGCGGGCCGGTCAGCGGTCGCGGAAGAAGTCCGTGAGCAGCCGGGCGCAGTCGTCCGCGAGTACGCCCTCGATCACTTCGGGACGGTGGTTGAGCCGCCGGTCGCGCACGAGGTCCCACAGGGATCCGGCCGCGCCCGCCTTGTCGTCGCGGGCGCCGTAGACCACGCGGTCCACGCGCGACTGCACGAGCGCGCCCGCGCACATCGTGCACGGCTCCAGGGTGACGACGAGCGTGCAGCCGGCCAGCCGCCACTCGCCCAGTTCCGCGGCGGCCCGCCGGACGGCGAGGACCTCGGCGTGCGCCGTCGGGTCCCCGGTCGCCTCGCGTTCGTTGTGCCCCGTGGACAGCACCGTACGGCCGTCCGGCGCCAGTACGACGGCGCCGACGGGCACGTCGCCGCCGTCCGCGGCCCGGCCGGCCTCGGCCAGGGCGAGCCGCATCGCGGTCCGCCACCGGTCGCGCACCGGGTCGGGCGGCGCGTCCTCGGGGTCCTCTTCGGCCGGCGCGGTCAGCGGACGGTCTCCAGGACGTCCAGGGCGCCGAGGGCCTCGGCGATCTCCCCGACCGCGTCCCCGGACATCGAGCGCAGCTCCTTCTCGCTCACGCCGAGGTCGTCGAGGACCTCGGCGTCGCCGACCGGCCCGTGCGGCACGGCCTCGCCCGAACCGGCGGCCGCGTCGCCGCCGTCGCCGCCGTCCTCGTCGTCGGACTCGCCGTCCTCCGTTCCGTCGAGGTCGAGGGCGTCGAGGTCGTCGCCGTCGTCACCGGGTTCCCGGCCGAGCAGTTCGTCGGTGAGGAGGATCTCGCCGTAGCTGCTGCGGGCGGCGGCGGCCGCGTCCGAGACGTAGATACGGGGGTCCTCCTCGCCGTCCACCCGGACGACTCCGAACCACGCGTCCTCCTGCTCGATCAGCACGAGCACCGTGTCCTCGTCGGGAGAGGCCTCCCGGGCCAGGTCGGCAAGATCCGACAGGGTTTCCACATCGTCGAGCTCCGTGTCGCTCGCTTCCCACCCGTCTTCGGTGCGCGCGAGCAGTGCGGCGAAGTACACCGTGACTCTCCCACTGGTCCTAGGCGTGCCGGTTGGGGGTCCCCCCGGCGGAGGCTGCGGGCGGGGGAGCGGTGCTCCGAGCCCCACCCACTCGGAATCGTGGCAGAAACAAGGCACTCAGGGGACGTCTTCGGCGCCCTGTGTCCGGCTGTTTTGACCGGCGTTCCGGAAGGTGCGCTCCCGGGCAGCCGTCCAGCAGCGTTCTCGTCGCCGCCACGAGCGGATCGTACGCGGATTCTCGCGGTCCCCGGGTACGTCCGTCACCACCAACCCCGGCGCGGCGCGCGATCTTCCCCGGCCGGCTCAGGAAGTTCTCCGTGAGCGTGGGCAAGCAGGCGGAGACACGGGGGCCGGGACCAGGGGGGAAGGGCTACCAGCGGAAGGTGCGCATGCGCATCGCGTGCCGCAGCCGGGCGGTCTTGGCGCGGCGCGGCTGCACGCGGTCGCGCAACTGGCGGGCCTCCGCCAGATCGCGCAGGAACTGGGCCCGGCGCCGGCGTCGTTCGGCCTCGCGCTCCGCCTCGGGATCCCGCGGCGCGTCGCCGTCCGGGCGCCGCTCCGGCACCGTGCTCGGCTTCGCCCTCCGTCCCGTCCCCCGGTCCGCTCCGGGGGACGGCGTGTCGTGGAAGTCCCGGTCAGGCACAGTCTCACCACCCAGTGTCCGTCCCTCCCACCTTCCCCCGGTCGGGCGGTTTGACGCCCGCGAACGAGTGGTGCCGCCCCCGGGGCCTTGCCCGCCGCGGGGACGCCGCTCCCACGGGGCCCGGTTACTGTGGTGGGCATGCGTCTCCACGTCGTCGACCACCCCCTGGTCGCCCACAAGCTCACCACGCTGCGCGACCAGCGCACCGACTCCGCGACCTTCCGCCGTCTCGCCGACGAGCTGGTCACCCTGCTCGCCTACGAGGCCACGCGCGACGTGCGCACCGAACAGGTCGACATCCACACGCCGGTCTCGAGGACCACCGGCGTCAAGCTCTCCCACCCGCGCCCGCTGGTGGTGCCGATCCTGCGGGCCGGTCTCGGCATGCTCGACGGCATGGTCCGGCTGCTGCCGACCGCCGAGGTGGGCTTCCTCGGCATGGTGCGCAACGAGGAGACGCTCCAGGCGTCCACGTACGCCACCCGCATGCCGGACGACCTGTCCGGCCGCCAGGTGTACGTCCTGGACCCCATGCTGGCCACCGGCGGCACGCTGGTCGCGTCCATCCGGGAGCTGATCAAGCGCGGCGCCGACGACGTGACGGCCGTGGTGCTGCTGGCCGCCCCCGAGGGCGTCGAACTCATGGAGCGCGAGCTGGCCGGAACCCCGGTGACTGTCGTGACGGCCTCGGTCGACGAGCGGCTCAACGAGCAGGGCTACATCGTCCCGGGCCTCGGCGACGCGGGCGACCGCATGTACGGAGCGGCCGAGTAGTACCCCGGCCCCCGCTCAGCAGCTCTTCTTCTCCGCGGCGGGCGTCGAGCGCGGCGCGGTCAGCCCGGCCAGCGCCGCGTCGGCGTCCGCGGGCTTCGCCAGCCCCTTGAACCCGTTGCCGATGATCAGATCGAGGGCGGCATCCTTGCGGGCGGCGTCGGCACGGTGCTCGGCGCCGGGGAGCTGGGTGCCGAGCACGGTGAGGGACGTCTTGAGGGAGGCGGCCGGGCCGAGCAGCAGACCCGTGCCGGTGACCTTCTTGTCGTACTCCTTGGGCGCGTTGCTCACGTCGCCCACGCGGAACCCGCGCTTCTTCAGCTCGTCGGCGGTCTTCTGGGCCAGGCCGCTGCGGGTCGTCGCGTTGAGCACGTTGACGGTGACCTGACCGGGCTTCGGCAGCACCGCGGCGGCGGGCGAGGCGCTCGCCCGCGCGGTGGCACAGCCCGCGGCACCGGCCGCCGAAGCCTTGTCGCCGCCGGTGAAGACGTCGATGAGCTGCAGCGTGCCCCAGCCGAGCACCCCGAGAACGGTGACGCAGGCGACGCCGGCGACCGCCAGACGGCCGCGTCGCCGGGCCGGGCGCATCCGCGGGTACTTGTCCCCCGTGATCTTGTACTGGCCACCCATGCCGGGAGGAGTCAGCATGCTCATGGGCGCAGCGTAATGCGCCGGAGTGGCGATGCCTATTAGATGATCAGTCGACGTTCCGCGATTCGGTCCCAAGGCAACCCGAAAGGGTCAAGCGCGGGCCTCACCGGCAGGCCGCCGGGCCCGGTCAGTCGAGTTCGAGGACGCGGGCGTGCAGTACCTGGCGCTGCTGCAGCGCGGCCCGCACCGCCCGGTGCAGTCCGTCCTCCAGGTAGAGGTCGCCCTGCCACTTCACGACGTGCGCGAAGAGGTCGCCGTAGAAGGTGGAGTCCTCGGCCAGGAGCGTTTCCAGGTCGAGCTGGCCCTTGGTCGTCACGAGCTGATCGAGGCGGACCGGGCGCGGCGCGACGTCCGCCCACTGCCGGGTGCTTTCCCGGCCGTGGTCGGGGTACGGCCGGCCGTTTCCGATGCGCTTGAAGATCACACGGAAAGCCTACCGGCCCGGGCGTTGCGGGCGCAGCCATGGCGCCGGAGTGCGGCGCCGGAAAAGACGCCGTAAAGGGGATCAATCGTCAAAGGCCCCGCGGAATCGGCGCGGTCTGATTCCGCTCCGGGGCGGCGGAGAGGTATGGGACCCGTCCCCGCAGCCCCGCCCCGTGTGTGCGGCGGGCGGCCCCGGCGCGCAGGAGGGCGCAGGACGGCGTAGGGGTCGTTGGGCATGGCGATTCCTCGTTCCTGGTGCTTCGCGGGGGTGTCACCGGGAGCGGGGGACCGGCGGCCGGTCCGGCACGGTCAGCAGCGCAGGACCACGGAGCGCGGGCCGCGGGGCAGGCCGGGCCGTGGCCGCGCGCCCGCCGCTTCGGCCCGGACCGCGCAGGGCGGTGTCGAGGTGGGTCGTACTCCCCCGCGGTGTGCCGCCCGGACCGCCGCGTGGGTGCCGGGCACGATCGCGACGAGCGGCAGGACCAGGACCCGCAGGCAGCCGCCGAGGCGTCCGGAGCGGACGGGGGCGGCGGCGTGCGGGACGGGTCTCACCTCACCGGTGTCCGCGCCCGGCGCACGCCGGCCGCCGTACCGGGGACGGGAACCGCTCGCCCGGCGCAGGCGGGGGCGGGGGTACGGGTGTCGTTCACAGGCTGCGGGGGACCTGTCCGGCCCGTCCGCGCAGCCGCACGGACGTGAAGATCTCGACGACGCCGACGACCACCAGCCACCAGCCGCCGACCAGCATGAGGACGGTGGCCGACCGGACCGGCGAGTCGATGAGGACGATGCCGGCCACGACGGTGACGGCACCGAGGAAGACGTGCCAGCCGCGCGCGGGCATCGCCGGGTCGTGCACGGCGGCCACGATCTGCGTGACGCCGCGGAACAGCCAGCCGATGCCGATCCACAGCGCGAGCAGCAGCACCGACTGCAGCGGGCCGCGGAAGCAGAACAGGCCCAGCAGGATCGACACCGCGCCGCTGATGAAGGCCAGCACCCGCAGCGACGTCCTGCGGTGCGTGCCGAAGGCGGCGGCCAGTTGCAGGATGCCGCTGATGACGAGGTAGAGGCCGAAGAGCACGCCGGCCGCGAGCAGCGAGGCGCCGGGCCAGACCAGGACCAGTACGCCCAGGACGAGCGAGGCGATCCCGGTGAACAGCACGGTCTGCCAGGCGGCGCGGGAGAGCAGGTGCAGGGGGCCCTCGAAGGGGGGCTCGGGCTCTTGCTCGTGCTGCCCGGGGCCCGGGGCGTGGGTCCCGGCCCCGTGCCGGGTGTGCGTGCCACGGTCGTCGTACGGCGTCCCTCCGGGGGCGCCGGTGGGTGGTTCGGTCATGCTCCATGCTGGGAGGGCGGGGGGCGATTTCGCCACCGGAGAGGGCCACGGGGCTGACGTCCGCGCCCGGCGTCGGCGTGGGGTGGGAGCGCGGCCCGGCCGTGCGGGGCCGCTGCGCCGACCCGTGCCGCCCCGGCGGCACGACTGCCCGCAGTCAGGGCTACTTGCCGGAGGTCTTCGCCGCCTTTGCCGCTGCCTTCATTTCCTGTTTGTGGGCCCGCACCTTGGTCAGGGACTCCGGTCCCCTGATGTCCGCGACGGACCGGAAGGAGTCGGGCTCCCCGTACGCGCCCGCGGCCTCGCGCCAGCCCTCGGGGCGGACGCCGAGCTGCTTGCCGAGCAGCGCGAGGAAGATCTGGGCCTTCTGCTTGCCGAAGCCCGGCAGTTCCTGGAGCCGCTTCAGCAGCTCCCTGCCGGTGGACACGCCGCGCCAGACGCCCTCGGCGTCGCCGTCGTACGTCTCGACGAGGTATCGGCACAGCTGCTGCACCCGCCCCGCCATCGAACCGGGGTAGCGGTGCACGGCCGGCTTCTCGGAGAGCAGCGCGGCGAACGCCTCGGGGTCGTGGGCGGCGATGTCGTGCGCGTCCAGGTCCTCTGCCCCCATGCGCCGGGCGATGGTCGACGGTCCCTTGAACGCCCACTCCATGGGCACTTGCTGGTCGAGCAGCATGCCGACCAGCGCGGCGAGCGGGCTGCGCCCGAGGAGTTCGTCGGCCTCGGGGTCCTGGGCGAGGTGAAGTGTGACGTCCATGGTCCCGATGATCGCGCGTACGGGCTCAGGTCGCGCGCCAGTACCCCAGCGCGTTCACCCGCTGCTTGGGCACGCCCAGCTCCTTGCGCACGTACGAGGCCAGCGTCCGCGTGGTCGCCGTGTCGCAGGCGATCCAGACGAACGGCTCCGAGACGGCCGACAGCAGCTCCGGCAGCTCCTCCTCGACCCGCGCCACCAGATGCGCCCCCGCGTCCCGGCGCGGCACCGCGCGGACCTCGTGCCGCCCCGGGTCGGTGCGGAAGGGCAGGCCCTCGTCCGTGCCGCCCTCGAACCAGACGGTCGCGGGCACCGGCCCGAACGCGTCGAGCAGGGAGTTGAGGGCGGGCAGGGACGCCGGGTCCGCGACCGCGAAGACACGCGAGGGGAGGGGCCGCGGCACCTCGAAGCCGGTGCCCTGGACCGTCGCCTCGATCGTGTCACCCGGCTTCGCCGCCCGCGCCCAGTCGCTCGCGCACCCCTCGTGCAGGGCGAACTCCATGGCGAAGGTGCCCGCCGCGGGGTCCGGGTCGACCAGCGTGTACCCCCGCTGGTGCGGTTTGCCCGCGTTCTCGAACCACAGCCGCACCCACATCGTGGGGTGCACGCCGGTCGCCGCGAGCATGCCGCCGTCGCTCAGGCGCAGCCGCCGGTAGTGCGGGGTGACGTCCTCGGCGTCCGTCACGGTGAACTCGAAGTCTTTCGCGCGCATCAGCTTGAGGACCGCGCCCTCCCAGCCCCGCCCCTGCCCCATGATTCCTTCACCCTTCACGTACTATTCGGCCACGACGTGCAACAACTTAGGTGAGCCTAACCTAAAGGAAAGTAGAGGCACAGGGGTGAGCGCCGAGACCTACCGCGACGCCTGGGGGATCCCGCACCTGCGCGCGGACAACCCGCTCGAACTCGCCCGCGCCCAGGGCCGGGTCACCGCACGCGACCGCGCCTGGCAACTGGAGGTCGAGCGGCACCGCGCCCAGGGCACCTCCGCGTCCTTCCTCGGACCCGAGGCCCTGTCCTGGGACCGCCTCGCCCGCCGCGCCCGGTTCGCGGACACCGCACGCCGGTGCTTCACGGCCCTGGAGGAGAAGGACCCGGAGACGGCGGTCTGGGTGCGGGCCTACGTCGACGGCGTGAACGAGGGGCTCACCGCGGGCGGACCCGCTCCCGAGTTCGCCCGCACCGGCCTCGCCCCCGGCCGCTGGGAGCCCTGGGCCCCGCTCGGCGTGTGGCTCGCCACGCACATCCTCTTCGCGGGCTTCCCCGCCAAGCTCTGGCGCGAGCACATCGCCGGGCACCTCGGCCCGGAGGCCGTCGCCCTGTTCGCCGCCGACGGCCCCGGCACCGCGGGCAGCAACGGCTGGCTGGTGAGCGGCGAGCGGACCACCACCGGGCACGCGCTCATCGCGGGCGACCCGCACCGCTTCATCGAGGACCCCGGCGTCTACCAGCAGATCCACCTGTCCTGCCCGGAGTTCGACGTCGTCGGCCTCGCCGTGCCCGGCGTCCCCGGCATCGCCCACTTCGGCCACACCGGCACGGTCGCCTGGGCCATCACCAACGCCATGGCCGACTACCAGGACCTGTACCGGGAGCGCCTGCGCCGCACCGGCGCCGGTGTCGAGGCGCTCGGCCCCGACGGCGCCTGGCACCGGGCCGCCCGCCACACGGAGCGCGTCGACGTCGCCGGCGAGGAGACCGTGGAGGTCGAGGTCATCGAGACCGACCGCGGCCCCGTGATCGCGGGCGGCCCCGAGGGCCTCGACGACGGCACCCCGGCCGCCCTCGCCCTGCGCCACCCGCCCCGCGTCACCGCCGACCTCGGCTTCGGCGCCCTGCTGCCGCTGCTGCGGGCCCGCCGGGTCGCCGACGTGGACCGTGCCCTGGACGCGTGGGCGGAGCCGGTCAACGTGGTGCAGGCGGCCGACACGGAGGGTGGCCTGCTGCACCGCGTCGCGGGTCGTGTGCCGGTGCGCCCCGCCGCGAACGGCCTGCGTCCGGTGCCCGCCTGGGAACCCGGCCACGAGTGGACCGGCTGGCACATCCCGCCCCGCGCCGGGCTCACCGAAGGCGTCGCCGTGATGGCCAACCAGCGCGGCCCGTCCACTCCCCTCGGCGTCGAGTTCGCCCCGCCGCACCGCGCCGACCGCATCGCGGCCCTGCTCGCGTGCCGGGAGCGCTGGTCGGCGTCGGACATGCCCGCGATCCACACGGACACCCACCTGGCCTCCGCCGGCCCCCTCCTGGACCGCCTCGCCGCCCTGACCACCCCGGCGGCCCGGGCCACCCCGACCGTCCTCACCCCCGAGGCCGCCACCCTCCGCGCCCGCCTCCTCGCCTGGGACCGCCGCATGGACGCCGGCAGCACCGACGCGGCGGCGTACGCGGCCCTGCGCGGAGCGGTCGTACGGAGGCTGGCGGGGCACCCGGCACTCGCCCCGGCGTCCGTGGCGCCCGCGTACCCCGAGGTGTTCCTGCCCTGGCTCGCGCTGGTGCCGCGCGTCGGCCACGCCCTGGAACACCTGCTGCGCGCGGTGGACCTGTACGGCATCGACCGCGCCGAGACCGTCCGCGCCGCGCTGGAGGAGGTCGCCGCGGCGCCGCCGGCCGGCACCTGGGGCGACACCCACCGCCTGGCCGCCTGGCGGGCGCTGCCCGACACCGCCGCCGCGGACGAGCCCGGCCTCTCCGGCGACCACGACTGCGTGCTGTGCACCTCCGCCGTGCCCGGCCTCACCGACCGCGCCGCACGCGGCCCGGCCGCCCGGTACGTCTGGGACCTGGCCGACCGCGAGAACAGCCGCTGGGTGGTGCCGCACGGAGCCTCGGGCGTACCGGGCTCCCCCCACCACCGTGACCAGCAGCCCCTCTGGCTCGACGGGGAACTCGCCCCGGTGGTCACCGACTTCACCCGGCTCACGAAGGAAACCGATGACTGACCCGCACCCCGCGCCGCACACCCCGTACGCCGACCGGACCGCCGTCCACGAGCAGCACCTCGACGGCTTCGGCACCGTACGCGTCCTCCCCCTGGACCCCGCCGCGGACGCCCCGGTGGTCCACGGCTGGGTGAGCGGGGAACGGGCCGCCTTCTGGGGCATGAACGGTCTGACGGCCGACCGGGTCGCCGGTGTCTACGCGCACATGGACACCCTCGACGCCCACCACGCCTTCCTGGTCGTCAAGGACGGCGAGCCGGCCGCCCTGCTCCAGACCTACGACCCGGCGGCCGACCGGGTGAGCGAGTGCTACGACGCCGAGCCCGGCGACATCGGCGTCCACCTGCTCCTCGCTCCCGCCGGAACCGGGGGCGCGCGCCCCGGCTGGACCGCCGCCCTGTCGGCCGTCCTCATGGCGTACGTCCTGCTGGGCCTGGACCGGACACGGGTCGTGGTCGACCCGGACGTCGCCAACGAGAAGGCCGTCGCCCGCTTCCTCAGACAGGGCTTCACCGCCGGTCCCGTGGTCGTCCTGCCCGAGGTGGACCTGCCGGACGTGTACCTGCCCGAGAAGAAGGCGCAACTGGCCTTCCTCCGCCGGGAGGTAGCGTTCGCCGGGTGACTGACGCGCCGACCGCCGAGGCCCTGATCGCGCACTACGCACTGGAGCCCATCCCCCGCGAGGGCGGCCTGTTCCGCCGCACCTGGGCGGGGCCCGAGCGTCCGGACGGGCGCCCCGCCGGGTCCGCCGTCGTGGCCCTGCTCACCGCCCGTCCGGGCGACTTCTCCGCCCTGCACCGCCTGCCCGCCGACGAGGTCTGGCACTTCTACCTGGGCGACCCGCTGGAGCTGCTGCTCCTCGCCCCCGACGGCAGCGCGCGCACGGCCGTGCTCGGACCGGACGTCCTGGGCGGGCAGCACGTGCAGTTCACGGTCCCCGCCGGCACGTGGATGGGCGGCCGGGTGGCCGAAGGCGGCGCGTGGTCGCTCTTCGGCTGCACCATGGCGCCCGGGTTCACCTACGGCGACTACGAGCACGGCCACGCCGGGGTCCTCACGGCGCGCTACCCGGCCGAGACCGGACGGATCGTGGCACTGTGCCGCCCATGACCCGGCCCACACCCCCGTCCACGCCCCCTTCCGCGCGCCTCCTCGACGGCCAGGTCGCCCTGGTCACCGGCGCGGGCGGCGGCATCGGCCGCGGGATCGCGCTGCGCTTCGCCGAGGAGGGCGCGGCGGTGGCGCTGCACTGCCGCACGTCGCTGCCGGCGGCGCGGGACGTGGCGGAGCGCGTGCGGGACCGCGGTGGACGCGCCACCGTCCTGCGCGCCGACCTCACCGACGAGGACGCCTGCCGGCGCCTGGCCGGGGAGGCCGCCGACTGGGGCGGCGGACGGCTCGACGCGCTGGTCAACAACGCGGGCGTGCAGCCGCTGCGGGAACTGCCCGGCATGACGGCGGCCGAGTGGCGGGAGGTGGTGGACACCAACCTCACCGGCGTCTTCGCCTGCACGCAGGCCGCGGCCGGGATCATGCGGGACCAGGACGGCGGCGGCACGGTGACGCACATCGCCTCCATCGAGGCGGGCGCCCCCGCTCCCGCCCACGCGCACTACAGCGCCTCCAAGGCGGCGGTCGTGATGCACGCCCGTTCGGCGGCCCTGGAGTACGGCCCCTGGGGGGTCAGGGTCAACTCCGTCTCGCCCGGCCTCGTCGACCGCGAGGGACTGGCCGAGGCCTGGCCGGAGGGCGTACGCCGGTATCGGCGGGCCGCGCCGACGGGACGGCTCGGGCGTCCGGAGGACGTGGGGGACGCGTGCGTGTTCCTCGCCTCGCGGCTGGCGTCCTGGGTGACGGGCCACGACCTCGTGGTGGACGGCGGGGTGACGGCACGCCCGTCGTGGTGAGGAGCCGCCGGGCACACCGGTGAGCGGGGCGGCCTCCGCGTCCGTACGTATCGGCGAGGCAGTGGGTCCCGACGACGGAGATGCGACGTGAGGTGTGGCGGCGGTGCGTGCGCTGGAGACCGGGGGCGAGGGCGCGGGGGCGGACGGAACCGGGAGCGACGGCGGAACCGGGACGGGCGACGGGGCCCCTGGGGACTTCGGCGGCTGGTGCTGCTGGGCCCCGTGCTGGTCCTGCTCCTCCTCACCGGCGCGGGACCGGCGTCCGCCCACGCCGCCCTCGGCTCCACCGATCCCGGGGACGGAACCGTCCTGCGGCGGGCCCCCGCCCACGTCACCCTGACCTTCAGCGAGTCCGTCGGCCTGCGCGACGACTCCTTCCGCGTCCTGGACCCGGGCGGCCACCGGGTGCGCACGGGGGAGGCCGGTCGCGCCGACGGGCGTGCCGACACGGCCCGGGTCGCGCTGCCCGGCGAGCTGGGGGAGGGGACGTACACCGTGGCCTGGCGGGTGGTGTCCGCCGACAGCCACCCCGTCTCGGGTGCCTTCACCTTCTCGGTCGGCAAGCCGTCGCAGGCCGCCGCGCCCGTGGACACCGGCCCCACCGAGGACCCGCTGACCGCGGCCCTCCACAAGGCCGCCCGCTACCTTTCCTACCTCGCCGCGGCCCTGCTCGTCGGCACCGCCGCCTTCGCCGCCCTGTGCCGCCCGCCGGACCCGGCGCCGCTGCGCCGGCCGCTGGTGGCCGCCTGGTGGACCCTGCTGGCGGCCACCGTCGCGCTACTGGTGCTGCGTGCACCGTACGAGGCGGGCACGGGCCCGTCGGCGGCCCTCGACCCGGCCGCGCTGCGCGCCACCCTCACGACCCGCCCCGGTGTCCTGCTCCTGGTCAGGCTGGGGCTGCTGGTGCCGGTCGCGCTGTTCCTCGTCCACGCGGCCCGCACGGTGCGCGCAGCACCCGCGTCCGGCACGGACCGGCCCCGGTGGCGGACCCCGCTCGCCGCGGTGGGCGCAGTCCTGGCCGTCGGCCTCGCCCTGACCTGGGCCGCCGCCGAGCACGCCTCGGCCGGCATACAGGTGCCGGTCGCGATGACCTCCTCCGTGCTGCACCTGCTGGCCACGTCGGTCTGGCTGGGCGGTCTCGTGGCCCTGCTCACCACCCTGCGCGCCTCGCGCCCCGCCCCGGACGCGGCCACGGTCGCCCGCTTCTCCCGGACCGCCTTCGCCGCCGTGACCGTCCTCGTCGTCACCGGCGTCTACCAGTCCTGGCGCGGACTCGGCTCCTGGCAGGCACTGACCGGGTCGACGTACGGCAGGCTGCTGCTCGCGAAGGTGGTCCTGGTGGCCGTCCTGCTGGCCGCGGCGGCGGTGTCCCGGAGGTGGACGGCGGCGCTGCCGACGGCACCGGGCGCCGTACGCGAGCCCGACCGCGAGCCCGAGCGGGTACCGCAACCGGCGGGCGGCCCACCACCGGAGGCACCGCGGCCGCCGCACCCACCGGGCGCCGGCACCGGCCGGGACACCGCCGCCGCCCCTGGCAACGGGACCACGACCGGAACAGGCGGTACCGGGGCCGAATCCGCCCTCCGGCGCGGCCTGTACCGGTCCGTCCTCGTCGAGGCCGTCGTCGCCGCCGTCGTGCTGGGGGTCACCACCGTGCTCACCGCCACCCCGCCCGGCCGCTCCGCGGAGGAGGCGGCGCGGGCGGCCGTACCGGCGGGCGGAGTGCTGCCCGCGTCCGTCACCACGATCCCGTTCGCGATCGGCGCCTCGGGCCGGGGCACGGTGCAGATCACCCTGGACCCGGGCCGTACCGGGGACAACGCGGTGCAGGCGGTCGTCTTCGGCCCCGACGGCAGCCTGGCCGCCGTACCCGAACTGCGCCTCTCCTTCACCCTCCCCGACAAGGACGTCGGCCCCATCGGGGCGGACCTGGTCGACCGGGGCGGCTACTGGAGCGCCAACACCGTCACCCTGCCCCTTCCGGGCACCTGGACGATGCGGGCGACGGTCCGGGTGTCGGAGATCGACCAGGTGAGCGAGACCCGGCGGATACGGATCGAGCGGTAGACGCCCCTCATGCCTCTCGTACCCCGCTTGCCGGGGTACGGCAGTCGCAGCCCCTCCCCGACTGCCGTTCCGCCTCGTTGTGTTCCGGGTCCAGGTTGACGGAGGCTGACGGGGAAGGGGGCGGGCGATGAGGTCCAGGGCGGCGACACCACAGGAGACGACGGCACCGCGGACGGCGACGGCACGGCGCACCGGCGTACCGCTGATCCTGCTGGCGCTGGCCTCGGCGGTGGCCTGCTGGCTCGTGTTCGCCCGGTGGCTCCCCTCCGACGGCGAGCGCTACCGGGCGTACCGGGCGGCCGAGCCGTGCTCCTCCGCAGCGCCGAGCCGGGTGGACACGGACTGCCTGAGCACCTGGCACCTCACCGTGGAGAAGACGGTGAACAGGACCGCCGGCAAGGAATCCGTGCACGACGCCACCCTGACGTACGGCGACTCCTGGCGGGGGACCGTGCACCTCGACGGCTCGGGACCGCTCCTGGAGCGGCTCGGCCCCGGTGACCGGGTCACGGCCACCGCGTGGCACGGCGAGATCATGGTGCTCGCCGAAGACGGCGTACGGCAGGACACCCTGGAGACGCCCCGTGACGAGCTCCAGATGAACGCCGCCGTCGGCGTGCTCGCCGGTCTCCTCGCCGCCCAGTGCCTCGTGTTCGGCGCGGTGCGCCTGGTCGGGCCCCTGGACCACGAACCGCTGACCTGGGAGCCGTACGGCAGGCGGTTGCTCTTCAGCATGATCGGCGTGAGCTTCGCGGTGGGCCTGCCGGCGGTGTGGACCGGCGTCCCGTGGTGGACGGTGCCCCTGGCCGCCGTACCCCTGGCGGTGTGCGCGGCGCTGTGGTTCCGCCCGCGCCCGCGCCGCTAGGGGTGGAGGACGACCTTCGTGTAGCCCTCGATCCGCTTGTCGAACTTGTCGTATCCGGACGGCGCCTCGTCCAGCGGCAGCTCGTGGGAGACGACGAAGCTGGGCGTGGCCCGGCCCTCGATGATCATGTCCCGCAGCTGGCGGTTGTACCGCTTGACGTTGCACTGCCCCGTCCCCACCCGCAGCCCCTTCTCGAAGAGCCTGCCGATCGCGACGAGGAGCATGCCCTGCTTGGCCTGCTCGTCCGGACCGCCCGGGTCGGCCGGGACGTAGAGCCCGGGAACGCCCAGCGCCCCGGTGGGCCGGACCGTGTTGACCAGCGAGTTCAGCACGGTCGCCGGCTCCTCCTCGCCGGTGCCGCCCGACGTCGCCTGGTAGCCGACGGCGTCCACGCCCTTGTCGGTGCCGGCGCCCCCGGTCTGCTCCTTGATCTGCTCCACGGGGTCGCCCGCGGAGAAGTCGACGGGCACCGCGCCGATCTCCTCGGCCTTGCGCAGCCGCTCCGGGACGCGGTCGACGACGAAGACCTTCTTCGCGCCGCGCAGCAGCGCCGAGTAGGCGGCCATGAGCCCGACCGGACCGGCCCCGTACACGGCGACGCTCTCGCCGGGACGCACGTCGGCGAGTTCGCAACCGTGGTAGCCGGTGGGGAAGATGTCGGCGAGCAGGATGAAGTCGGTCTCGTGCGCGTCGCCCTCGGGCAGCTTCAGACAGTTGAAGTCGGCGTACGGGACCCGCAGGTACTCGGCCTGGCCGCCCTGCCAGGGACCCATGGACACATAGCCGTACGCGCCGCCCGCGAAGCCGGGATTGACCGTCGTGCAGTAACCCGTGTAGCCCGCGGCGCAGTTGGTGCAGAATCCGCAGGCGACGTTGAAGGGCATGACCACGCGGTCGCCCTCCTTCAGCCCGGTGACGCCCTCACCGACCTGGTCGACGATCCCCATGTTCTCGTGACCGAAGACGATGCCCGGCTCCGCGGCCGTGCGCCCCTCGTACATGTGCAGGTCCGACCCGCAGATCGCGGTCGAGGTGACGCGCACGATCACGTCGTTCGGATGCCGGATGCCCGGCTTCTCCACCTCTTCGACCGCGACAGAGAACGGTCCCTTGTAGACGACAGCCTTCATTGTCGCGACCTCCGTCCGCCCGTGGTTTCCCCCGTGACCCATCTCTCATGGTTCTCCGGTCGATGGCACCGGGCAACTCCGCGGGACGTCGCCGACCGCCGGCGCCTTCTAGGGCTCCTCGGTGGCGGGCCCCTCCTCGCGCTCGCTCAGCCTGGCCTTGAGTACGGGGCTGACCAGCAGGTCGTACACGAGAACGCCCACCACCCCGCCGATGAGCGGGCCGACGATGGGGATCCACCAGTAGCCGCTGAACCACTGGAAGGTGCCGGGCAGGGCGATGTCGCCCCAGCCTTCGAAGAAGGTGAACAGGCGGGGCCCGAAGTCGCGGGCCGGATTGATCGCGTACCCGGCGTTGGTGCCGAAGGTGAGACCGATCGCTACGACGACGAGCCCGATGAGGAACGGGTGGAGGTTCGACATCGGAGCCGTGTTGCGGGTGTCGATCAGCGCGCAGATCAGCAGCAGCAGAATCCCGGTGCCCACGATCTGGTCGAGCAGGGGACCCCACCAGGAGTTCCCGAAGTACTCGGCCGGGAACGTCGCGAAGATCGAGTACGTGTTCAGCGAGGTCTCCCGCGTCTCCCCCGCCTTGGCGATGGCCGCGTCGATCGCCCACCGGTAGCAGGCGTACACGAGCGCGGCGGCGACGAAGGCGCCCACGACCTGTGCGAGCCAGTAGGGCAGCACCTTCCGCCACGGGAAGTCCCGCCGCACCGCGAACCCGAGGGTCACCGCGGGATTGAGATGCGCCCCGCTGATGCCGCCGGCCACGTAGGCGCCGAACACGACGGCGAGACCCCAGCCCCACGAGATGATGAGCCAGTTCGCCGGCCCGAAGTCCGCGGTCTGCCGACCGGACCCCGGCAGCCCGGCGACCGCGACGGCCACCGAACCGACGCCGAAGAGAATCAGGACGAACGTCCCCAGGAACTCGGCGCACATCTCACCGCCGAGGCCCTTTCGATAACCGCGTCGATGAACCACCCGCTCGGCCACCGGCTCTCCTTCACTGGTACGGAACAGACCAATCCGCTCCATACCCGTAAAAGTGCCCACCCTAGTGATCAACCGGGTGATTACACCGGTTTGGCCCGCGAGGCTTCCCCTCCATGGAGCACCAGGAGCACCAGGAGCAGCAGCAGACCGTGGGGGGCGCCGGGCGGACACGTCGAAGGGCCCCACCGCGAGCGGTGGGGCCCTTCGACATCGTGCCCGGTGAGGCACTGGCGGAGGATACGAGATTCGAACTCGTGAGGGGTTGCCCCCAACACGCTTTCCAAGCGTGCGCCCTAGGCCTCTAGGCGAATCCTCCGCCGAGAACATTACATGACGCCGGGGAGTGCTTGCGAACTCGTTCCGGGGGCCCCACATCGGGTAACGTGTGGCCCAGCCCCTCACGCGGCGCTATCTGACTGAACTCCCCCAGGGCCGGAAGGCAGCAAGGGTAGGTCGGCTCTGGCGGGTGCGTGGGGGGCGTCTCATTTGGGGGCGGCCCGGTTGTCGGTGGGCGCCTATAACCTCGTATGCGTGTCGTCTCTCGCGCTCTACCGCCGTTACCGCCCGGAGTCCTTCGCCGAGGTCATCGGGCAGGGGCATGTCACCGACCCGCTGCAGCAGGCGCTGCGGAACAACCGGGTCAATCACGCGTACCTGTTCAGCGGTCCGCGCGGCTGCGGCAAGACGACCAGCGCCCGGATCCTGGCGCGCTGCCTGAACTGCGAGCAGGGGCCGACGCCGACGCCGTGCGGCGAGTGCCAGTCCTGCCGCGACCTCGCGCGCAACGGGCCGGGGTCGATCGACGTCATCGAGATCGACGCCGCCTCCCACGGTGGTGTGGACGACGCCCGTGACCTGCGCGAGAAGGCCTTCTTCGGGCCAGCCTCCAGCCGGTACAAGATCTACATCATCGACGAGGCCCACATGGTCTCCCCGCAGGGTTTCAACGCCCTGCTGAAGGTCGTCGAGGAGCCCCCGGAGCATCTGAAGTTCATCTTCGCGACCACCGAGCCCGAGAAGGTCATCGGGACCATCCGGTCGCGGACCCACCACTACCCGTTCCGGCTCGTGCCGCCCGGCACCCTGCGCGACTACCTCGGCGAGGTGTGCGGCAGGGAGGGGATCGCCGTCGAGGACGGTGTGCTGCCGCTGGTCGTACGCGCCGGTGCGGGGTCCGTGCGTGACTCCATGTCCGTCATGGACCAGCTGCTCGCGGGCGCCGGTGCCGACGGTGTGACGTACGACATGACCACCGCCCTGCTCGGCTACACGGACGGTTCGCTGCTCGACTCCGTCGTCGAGTCCTTCGTCTCCGGGGACGGCTCCGCCGCCTTCGGTGTCGTGGACCGGGTGATCGAGGGGGGCAACGACCCGCGGCGCTTCGTCACCGACCTGCTGGAGCGCCTGCGTGACCTGGTGATCCTCGCCGCCGTGCCCGACGCCGCCGAGAAGGGGCTCATCGACGCGCCCGCCGACGTCGTCGAGCGGATGCAGGAGCAGGCCCGGTCCTTCGGCGCCGCCGAGCTGAGCCGCGCCGCCGACATCGTCAACGAGGGGCTCACCGAGATGCGCGGCGCCCACTCGCCGCGCCTGCAGCTGGAGCTGATCTGCGCGCGCGTGCTGCTGCCCGCCGCGTACGGCGACGAGCGTTCGGTGATGGCCCGCCTGGACCGGATCGAGCGCGGAGTGCAGTTCTCGGCCGGGGCGGGCACGCCCGCCATGGGCTACGTGCCCGGGCCCGAGGCGCACGCCGGCGCGGGAGGCGCCGCGCCCGCCGCGGCTCCGGTTCCGGTTCCGGTTCCGCCGGGCGGCGGTCCCGCCGCGGCCCGTGCGGCGGTACGGGGGCAGGGCGCCGGTGCGCCGGAGGGTGCGACGGGTGGGCCGGGCAGTGGCCCGTCCTCCGATGCGGACGCGGGTGCCGGCGTGGGTGCCGGTGCCGGGTCCTCCTCCGCGGCCACCGGCCCGGCGGCTCCTCCCACCCCCGCCGCCGGTCCCGCCCCGGCCTCTCCCCCCGCTTCGGCGCCCGCGCCCGGTGCCTGGCCGACCGCGGCTCCCGCGGGTGGTGGACGCCGCCCCGGCGGGTGGCCCACGGCGGCCCCGACGGGCGGCGGGCAGCCCCGCACGCCGGCCGCTTCCGGTCCCGCACCCGCCGCGACTCAGGCCCCGGCTCCCGCGGCGGCCGCCCCCGCGCCCGTCGCCGCGCCGTCGGGCGCTCCCGGCGTCGACCCCCGCTCGATCTGGCCCAACATCCTGGAAGCGGTGAAGAACCGCCGTCGGTTCACCTGGATCCTGCTGAGCCAGAACGCCCAGGTCACCGGCTTCGACGGCACATCCCTCCAGCTCGGCTTCGTCAACGCCGGCGCCCGGGACAACTTCGTCAGCAGCGGCAGCGAGGACGTGCTGCGGCAGGCCCTGGCCGAGCAGTTCAACGTGCAGTGGAAGATCGACGCGGTCGTCGACCCCTCCGGCGGCTCGGCACCCCCGCCTGCCGGTCCGTCCGGTCCCTCGGGTTCCTCCGGCGGATACGGCGGTGGGGGCGGCTTCAGTGGTGGAGGCGGTGGCGGAGGCGGCTTCGGTGGGGGCGCGCCCGCACAGCGGCCGTCGGCGCCCGCGTCCCCGCCCGCGGCACCCGCTCCCGCCCCGGCGTCCACTCCCGCCCCCGCGCCCCGGCCCTCCGCACCCGAGCCGCCCCCGGTCTCCCCCGAGGACGACATCCCCGAGGACGACGACCCGGACCTCGACGAGTCCGCGCTGTCCGGCAAGGAGCTGCTGGTACGCGAACTGGGCGCCACCGTGGTCGAGGAGATCGCCAACGAGTAGGGCGAGCGGGGCACGCGGTCCCAGCAGGGTGAGACAGAGGTGCGGGCGCAGGACGGCGGTGTTCCTGGAGGAAGCCACAAGCGCCCCCGCCCCGTCCCTTCGGAAGCCCGCACAAACCGCACCGCGCCGCTCCCATTAGGCTTCACCCCGTGAAGGTCCTTGTCATCGGCGGCGGCGCCCGCGAACACGCCCTGTGCCGTTCCCTGTCCCTCGACCCCGACGTCACCGCGCTGCACTGCGCACCCGGCAACGCCGGTATCGCCGAGGTCGCCGAACTGCACCAGGTCGACGCCCTCGACGGCGCGGCCGTCACCGCGCTCGCCACCCGGCTCGGCGCCGGGCTGGTCGTCGTAGGACCCGAGGCGCCGCTGGTCGCCGGGGTCGCCGACGCGGTCCGCGCGGCGGGCATCCCGGTCTTCGGACCCTCGGGGGAGGCGGCCAGGCTGGAGGGCTCCAAGGCCTTCGCCAAGGACGTGATGGCGGGCGCCGGCGTGCCCACGGCCCGTTCCTACGTGTGCACGAACCCCGACGAGGTCGACGCGGCCCTCGCCGCCTTCGGCGCCCCGTACGTCGTCAAGGACGACGGGCTGGCCGCGGGCAAGGGCGTCGTCGTCACCGACGACGTCGAGGCGGCCCGCGCCCACGCCAACGCCTGCGACCGCGTGGTCGTCGAGGAGTTCCTGGACGGCCCCGAGGTCTCCCTCTTCGCCGTCACCGACGGCGAGAACGTGCGCCCCCTCCAGCCCGCCCAGGACTTCAAGCGCGCCCTCGACGGCGACGAGGGCCCGAACACCGGCGGAATGGGCGCCTACTCGCCGCTGCCCTGGGCCGACCCGAAGCTGGTCGACGAGGTCGTGCAGAGCGTGCTCCAGCCGACCGTCGACGAGATGCGCCGGCGCGGCACCCCGTTCTCCGGGCTCCTGTACGCCGGACTCGCGATCACCTCGCGCGGTGTGCGTGTGATCGAGTTCAACGCCCGTTTCGGCGACCCCGAGACCCAGGTCGTGCTGGCCCGGCTGAAGACGCCGCTCGCCGGTCTGCTGATGGCCGCCGCCACCGGCAACCTCGCCGACCTGGAGCCCCTGCGCTGGAGCGACGAGGCTGCCGTCACCGTGGTCGTCGCCTCCCACAACTACCCCGGCACCCCGCGCACCGGCGACCCGATCACCGGTCTCGACGAGGTGGCCGCCGAGGACGCCCCGCACGCCTACGTCCTGCACGCCGGCACCCGCGCCGAGGGCGACGCCGTCGTCAGCGCCGGTGGCCGCGTCCTGTCCGTCACGGCCACCGGCGCCGACCTCGCCGAGGCCCGCGACCGCGCCTACCGGGCCGTCACCCGCATCGGCCTCGACGGCTCGCAGCACCGCACCGACATCGCCGCGAAGGCGGCGGGCGCGTAACCCCGGACCCGCCGGAACAGCCGTTCCGCACCGAACCCGACAGGCCCCGGCTCCGTCCCCCAGGAACCGGGGCCTGACCTTTGCTGTCCGTCTCCAGCTTTCCCCAAAGCCATTCCATCGGGTGACCGATGGGCCATACGGCTGACGGGCGCGGGGCCCCCAACTATGGTGCCGCGCAAGCGTTCCGGCACTTGGCCCACCGGCATTGCGATGTCAGTGCCGGGTGCCACAGTGGATGTCGTGGACAAGAGCGGAAGCACGGCAGCGCGGCAGGACGGTCCAGGACGGACAGGACAGCGATGAGGGGGTGAGGTCCGGTCGTGACCGGTATCGGTGGTGTGGAGATGGGCGCGCTGGCCGCGCGTACCCGGGCTCTGGCGGTGCTGCGGGTCCGCAGCCGCGCGCTGGCCGTGGCCCTGCTGCCCGCTGCCGCGGCCGTGATCCTCCTCGTCGGCGGATCCACCGGACGCCTCGCGGGCGGCGGCTGGGACGTCCTTCGCTGGGTCGTGTCCGTCCTCGCGCTGCTCGTCCTGCTGGCCACCGCCTCGGTCGCCCTGGTCGTGGCCCGCTCCGGGCCCGCCGTGACGCCGACGGTCACGGTCGCCGAGGAGTCGGCGCCCGACCTCTACCGCATGGTGCGCGACCTGGCCGACCGGCTCGACGTCCCCGCCCCCTCGGCGATAGCGCTCACCCCGGACTGCGACAGCTGGCTGGAGGACCGCACCCATCCCCTCCACGGCGCGCCGCCCGTGGACAAGCACGAGGACGACCTGTCCGGCCCGGGCGGGCCGGCCCGTCGCCGGAGTGCCGCCGCGGCACCCGTCCTGGTCATCGGCTCACCGTTCCTGTGGTGGATGCGCGTGGGCGAGCTGCGCGCCGTCCTCGCCCCGGTCGTCGCCGGTACGGGGCCGTCCGCGCATCCCGACATAGCCGCGGCCCGGCGTTTCATACGTGGCCTGGACGCCGCCGTGGCGGTGGCCTCGGCGGACCGGCGCGACCCGTTGTCCCGCGTGGCGTGCGCGGGCCTCGGCCGGGTGTCCCGGTTCCTGCTGCGCAGCTGCCGGGAGCACGCGACCGAGATGGAGCGCGGGGTGGCGGCCGCGGCCGCCGAGCGTGCGCAGGCTGTGGACTACGGTCTGCGGATCGTCGCGCAGGAGCAGGTGGGGCTCGCCTACGCGGGCTGGGACCGCCTGCTGACCCGGGTGGCCCTGCCCGCCTGGCGGATGGGCCGCTGGCCCTCCCGGCTGGACGTGGGCGTCGTCGCCGCCCTCACGGAGCTGTCCCGGCGCGACCGCCTGGCCGAGGGGTTCGCCTCCCGCCTGGGTGAGCGTCCCGCCTGTGACCTGCTGGAGGAGCCGGGGGCGATGGACGAGGCGGTCTCGCTCCTCGCCGCGCGCCTCTTCCACGGCGGGCCCGCCGAGACCGGTCCGGACTGGTCGCCGGTGGGGTGGGACGAGTATTCCGAGGAGGTCGTCGACCGGACCTGGCGCACGGACGCGGCCCGCCTGCACCGGGTGCTCGACACCCTGGGAGTCCGCCGCGCCGCCGGGGGCACCGCGCCGGGCACCGACGGCCCGACCCTGGCCCGGGTCCTGGACCACCTCACGACCCCGGACACCGCGGTCACCGGCACCCCTCCCGCCGACGTCGGCACCGGCACCGGCACCGGCGTCGACGTCGACGCCGACGCCGGGACCGAGCCGGCGGCACGCGGCACGGCCGCCCGGCCGGGCGGCGCCCCGGACACCACCGCCGACGCACCAGTCCAGCACGGCGACCACGGCTCCCCGTGTCCCCCGTACGCCGACCGCAGCGACCACGCCGACCACAGCGACCCGCGTCCCCCGTACGGCGACCACGACATGCCGTATCCGCCGCACGGCGACCACGACGCCCCCGCCGACGACGAGGACGACCTCGCCGGCACCACGGCCCGGGGCGCCGCCCTGGCCGCCGGGCTCAGCGCGCAGCTCGCCCGCGAGGAGGCGCGGGCCCGGCCCGCCGGAGCCTCCTCCGCGTCCCCGGTCCCGGGCACCGCGCCGGGAGCCGGAGCCGGCCCGGACGCCGCGCTCTGGGACGACCGCGCACTTCCCCTCCTGCCGCTGCAGCCCCCGCGCACCGGGCGCGAGATCCTCACCGCGCACATCACGGCGATGGTGTGCTGCGCGGCGATGGACACCGCCGGTGCGGCACCCGGCCTCGACTGGCTCGACGGGCCGTCGCTCCTGCTCGACGGCGCCCGCACCGCGGACCTGGCACCCAGCGTGCTCAGCCTCGTCGAGGCGGGCGACCCGGGCCCGCTGCGCGCCTGGATGGCCGACCTCGGGATACGCCCGGAGAAGCCGGTGCGTCTGGTCTGACGTCCGCACCGCCCCCTGGCCGGCAGGCCGCGGACTCCGCGGAATCGGACTCACCCATTCCACTTTCGGCCACTTCGCGACGAACAGTGACAGCCCGCGTGCGAAATGTGATGTGCTGGGACCGATCGCGCACATGGCAAAGGCATGCGTCATACGCACGACCACGGGGGCACGAGGGAGGGGGCTGTCCCATGGGGTCCGAGCAGATCCGCCGCTGGGAGTCGGGAGCACTCGCGCACGCCGTGACGGACCCCTTCGGACAGGGCCCCGTCCCCTGGCTGCGCGGTGGCGAGACGTACTTCGGCGACAGCGGCCAGGTGGTCGCCTGGTACGCGGACCAGGAGCGTTCCGGCACCGGTGGTGGCCCCCGCGCCGCCGACGACGTCCGGCGTCAGATCAAGGGCTTCACCGCGACGGGCGCCGTCGCCCCCGGCGAGGCCATCGACTTCCACATCACCGTCGACCCGCCGCAGGAGTTCGGCGTCGACGTCTACCGGATCGGCCACTACGCCGGTGACGGCGCCGCCAAGATCACCACCAGCCCCCGCCTGTCCGGCATCGTGCAGCCCCCGCCGCTCGCCGCCGACCGCACGGTCTCCTGCCACCACTGGTGGCTGTCCTGGCGGCTGCAGATCCCCACGTACTGGAACGTCGGCGCGTACGTGGCCGTCCTCACCACCGCCGACGGCTACCGCTCCCACGTCCCCTTCACGGTCCGCGACGGCCACCCGGCCGACCTGCTCCTCCTCATGCCGGACGTCACCTGGCAGGCGTACAACCTGTACCCGGAGGACGGCCGCTCCGGCGCCAGCCTCTACCACGCCTGGGACGAGGAGGGACGCCTTCTCGGTGAGGCGGACGCCGCGACGACCGTCTCCTTCGACCGCCCGTACGCCGGGGCCGGCCTGCCCCTCCACGTGGGCCACGCCTACGACTTCATCCGCTTCGCCGAGCGCTACGGCTACGACGTCGCCTACGCCGACGCCCGCGACCTGCACTCCGGCCGAGTCGACCCGGCGCGCTACCGTGGCCTGGTCTTCCCGGGCCACGACGAGTACTGGTCCAGCGCCATGCGCCGCACCACGGAACTCGCGCGCGAGCAGGGGACGTCCCTGGTCTTCCTCTCCGCCAACACCATGTACTGGCAGGTGGAGCTGGCCCCTTCCCCCTCCGGTGCCCCCGACCGCCTGCTGACCTGCCGCAAACGCAAGGGGCCCGGCCGGCCCGCGCTGTGGCGGGAGATCGACCGCCCCGAGCAGCAGCTGCTCGGCATCCAGTACGCCGGCCGCGTCCCCGAACCCCACCCGATGGTCGTCCGCAACGCCGGTCACTGGCTCTGGGAGGCCACCGGGGCGCACGAGGGCGACGAGATCGAGGACCTGGTGGCGGGCGAGGCCGACCGCTACTTCCCGCGCACGGCCCTCCCCGAGCACGACGAGCGGGTCCTGCTCGCCCACTCCCCGTACACCGACGTGGACGGCGTCCGGCGCCATCAGGAGACCTCGCTGTACCGGGCACCGTCGGGCGCCTGGGTCTTCGCGTCCGGCACCTTCGCCTGGTCCCCGGCCCTGGACCGCCCCGGCCACGTCGACCCGCGCGTCCAGCGCGCCACCGCCAACCTCCTGGACCGCATCTGCAAACGGGACTGAACCGCGCACCCCGTCGCCCTCCCCGCCGGTCGCCCTCCCCGCGCCGTACGGGACAATCGACGTATTGGCCCACCCGTCTCCCACCGCCACCCTGTGGGAGCCCTACGGGCGCTCCTTTTGTTCAACCACGGGGAGGAACCGTGTCCGGATTCGTTGAAAAGCCCGAGCCGATCCAGGTTCCGGGCCTGGTGCATCTGCACACCGGCAAGGTGCGCGAGCTGTACCGGAACGAGGCGGGCGACCTCGTGATGGTCGCCAGTGACCGCATCTCCGCCTACGACTGGGTGCTGCCGACCGAGATCCCCGACAAGGGCCGGGTCCTCACCCGGCTCTCCCTGTGGTGGTTCGAGCAGCTCGCCGACCTGGCCCCGAACCACGTGCTGAGCACCGAGCTGCCCCCCGGCGCCCCCGCCGACTGGGAGGGCCGCGCCCTGGTCTGCAAGTCGCTGCGGATGGTCCCCGTGGAGTGCGTGGCCCGCGGCTACCTCACCGGCTCGGGCCTGGCGGAGTACGACGAGACCCGCACCGTCTGCGGCCTCGCCCTGCCCGAGGGCCTGGTCGACGGCTCGGAGCTGCCCGCCCCGATCTTCACCCCGGCCACCAAGGCCGAGGTCGGCGAGCACGACGAGAACGTCTCCTACGAGGAGGTCGCCCGGCAGGTCGGCCCGGAGACCGCGGCCGACCTGCGCCAGGCGACCCTCGCCGTCTACTCCCGCGCCCGGGACATCGCCCGCGAGCGCGGCATCGTCCTCGCGGACACCAAGTTCGAGTTCGGCTTCGACGGGGACGACGGCCTGGTCCTCGCCGACGAGGTCCTCACCCCGGACTCCTCCCGCTTCTGGCCGGCCGACCGGTGGCAGCCGGGCCGCGCGCAGCCGTCGTACGACAAGCAGTTCGTGCGGGACTGGCTGACCTCGGCCGAGTCCGGCTGGGACCGCGGGAGCGAGCAGCCCCCGCCGCCGCTGCCGCAGCAGGTCGTGGACGCCACCCGCGCCAAGTACGTGGAGGCCTACGAGCTGCTGACCGGCCAGAGCTGGTCGTAGCCCGAACGGAGACACGAAGAAGCCCCCGGCCGGAGCCGGGGGCTTCTCACACGGAGCGAACGACGAGGTTCGAACTCGCGACCTCAACCTTGGCAAGGTTGCGCTCTACCAACTGAGCTACGTTCGCACTGCGCGGTGGTCGGAAGTCCGGGGACTTCGCCGTGGCGCGAGAGCCACTATACCCAACCGCGCTCCCGGGCGAGACGCACCGCCGCGTGCCGGTTCTCCGCACCGAGCTTGCTCGCGGCCGACGACAGGTAGTTCCGCACGGTCCCCTCGGCGAGCGCGGCGCGCTCGGCGATCTCCGAGACGGGAGCCCCGTCGGCGGCGTGCTCCAGGACCTCCGCCTCGCGCACGGTCAGCGGTGAGTCCCCGGCGGAGATCGCGTCGGCGGCCAACTCGGGGTCGACGTACCGGTTTCCGGCGTGCACCGTGCGGATCAGCTCGGCGAGCCGCTGGGCGCTGACCGTCTTGGGGACGAACCCGCGCACTCCCGCCGCGAGCGCCCGCTTCAGATGCCCGGGCCGTCCGTGACTGGTCACGATCAGCACCTTGCAGTCGGGCAGCTCGGCCCGCAGCGATGTGGCGACCTTCACACCGTCGGCGCCGGGCATCTGGAGGTCCAGCACGGCGACGTCCGGGGCGTGCGCCCGCGCCATCGCCAGCGCCTCCGGGCCGGTGGCCGCCTCGGCGACGACGACCAGGTCGTCCTCCAGGGACAGCAGGGCCGCCAGGGCCCCGCGGATGAGGTGCTCGTCGTCGGCGAGCAGAACACGCACGGTCGTCGTCACGACGCGGCCCCCAGCGCGGCCCCGGCAGCGGCGTCCGGCAGCGGCACCTCGGCGGTCAGCCGGAACACGCCCCTGTCCACGATCCCCGCCTCCAGTGTGCCGTCGACCGCGGAGAGCCGCTCCCGCAGCCCCGCGAGCCCGGAACCGCCCGAGCCCGCCGGGGGGCCGTCCCCGCCGGTCTCCGCCACGCCGTCGTTCTCCACCGTCAGCACCGCACGTCCTTCCGACATCCGCACCGTCACCGCGACCTTCTTCGCGTCCCCGTGCCGCAGCACGTTCGTGGTCGCCTCCCGCACCACCCAGCCGAGCGCCGACTGCACCTCGGCGGGCAGGCCGGCCGTCTCGCCGGTGACCTCCGAGACGATGCCCGCGGCCGAGAGCACGCCCCGGGCGCCGGCCAGTTCCACCTCCAGCGCGGCCTCCCGGTAGCCGCGCACGACGTCCCGGACCTCGCGCTGCGACTCCTGGGCGATGCGCTGCACCTCGATCATCTGCTCCACCGCCTCGGGCCTCCCGCGCCGGGACAGCTGGACGGCCAGCTCGCTCTTGAGCGCGATCACCGCCAGGTTCCGCCCCATCACGTCGTGCAGATCCCGGCCGAAGCGCAGCCGCTCCTCGGCGACGGCGAGCCTGGCCCGGGTCTCCCTGGCGTCGTCGAGCGCGTAGACCGCGCTGAGCAGCCAGAGGGAGAAGATCGAGGTGACGGCGAGGAACCCGCCGGTCACCAGCACCAGACCGGCCAGCACGACCGACGCTAGGACGGGCATCTCCAGCGGGAAGGTCATGAGCCCCGCGCCCACCGCGAAGGCGGCGACGACGGAGGCCACCCGCCGCCGGGCGCGCACCCCGAGTGTGATGACACCGGCGGCGAAGCACACGACTCCGCCGTAGACCGAGCCCGCCGCGGTCTCCACCTCGCCCGCCGGTCCGCGCTCGGCGATCACGACCGCGGTCACCGAGACGACGGCGGTGACGGCGACGAGCGCCCACATCAGCCGCACGGGCTGGGGGCGTCGGCCGAGCGTCCAGTCCAGGGCCCGGGACGAGACCAGCATGCAGACGGCGGCGTGCGCGGTGACCAGCAGGCACAGCACGGTGGCGAGTCCGACGCCGGTCCGGCCGTAGGCGGTCACCCCCAGCGCCAGGATCTCGATGACCCCGAAGAAGTGGAACGACCACCGCGTGTACGTCTCCACCTTCTGCGGCGTGCTCTTGAGCCGCCACCATCCGCCCGGCCTGCGCATCCGTCCGCTCCGCTCGGTCCGTACGTCCCCGTACGTCAGTGCCGTGGCTCCCACCGGAACCATCGCCGTACAGCAAACACCGCGAGCACGGTCCAGGCCACCGCCGTCGCCACCGCGCCCAGCGCCTCGCCCGCCGACAGACCGCCGGTCCAGCCGCCGCGCACCAGGGTGACGACGGGGGTCAGCGGCAGCAGCTCGCACACGGAGGCCACCCGGTCGGGCAGCAGCTCCAGCGGGAAGAACAGGCCGGAGGCGAGTATCGAGACGAACGTGAACGGCAGCGGCGTGACCTGGGCGCTCTCACCGGTCCTGGTGAAGCTCGCGGTCACCGCCGCGAGCGCGGCGCACATCACCAGGCCCAGCAGCAGGCCGGCGACGGCCAGGAGGGGTGCCGCCGGCGCGGACAGGTCGAGCAGGACCGCGCAGCCCACCGCCAGCAGCAGGGACTGCACGAGCCCGCTGAGGACGGCCGGCAGGGCGGAGCCGCCGAGGATCTCCACGTCCCGCAGTTCGCCGGTGCGCAGCCGCTTGAGGACGAGTTCCTCGCGCCGGACGACGAAGACCCCGACCAGGGCCGAGTAGACGGCGAACAGCAGGGAGAAGCCGATCGCGGCGGGCAGCACCAGAGTGCCGATGGTCAGCCCGGCCTTGCCGAGGTCCATCTCCTCGGCCCCCGCCCGCACGCTGAACGGCATCACGAACGGGATGAACAGCGCGGCGAAGACGGTGCCCTTGTTCCGCCCGAGCAGGATCAGTTCGGCACGGGCGAGGGCGGTCATGCGGCCCGGCGCCGTGGTGGTCGCGGCCCCGGTGGCGCGCTCGGCGCGGGGCCGGGTGTCCGTGGCGCTCATGCCGCGTACTCCTTCTCCGTCTCGGTCTTCCCCGTCGGTGCCGTGGTGCCGGCCGACCTCGCGGACACCTCCTTGGCGATGCTGAGGAACGCCTCCTCCAGCGACGCCGAGCGCACGTCCAGGCGGCGCAGCTCCACCGACGCCTGCGCGGCCCACACCAGCAGGCCGGTGGCCGCGCGCTGGAGTTCCCGGGTGCGGAGCCTGACCGTCCGGCCGTCGGTCTCGTGGTCGCTCACGCCCAGTTCGGCCAGCGGCGGCAGGTCGCCGGCGAAGTAGCCGTCGGGCAGTTCGAAGGAGATGCGGGACGGCTGTGCGGCGGTCACCTCGGCCGGGGTGCCGGTGGCGGCGATCCGGCCCTCGTGCATGATCGCGAGGCGGTCGGCGAGGTGCTCGGCCTCCTCCAGGTAGTGCGTGGTCAGCAGCACCGTCGTACCGCCGTCGCGCAGCGCGCTCACCAACTCCCAGGTGTCCCGGCGGCCTTCGGCGTCCAGGCCGGTGCTGGGCTCGTCGAGGAAGAGCACCTCGGGGTCGCCGAGCAGCGCGAGTGCCAGGTCCAGGCGGCGCCGCTGGCCTCCGGACAGCTGCTTGACGCGGGTGCCGGACTTGGCCTCCAGGCCCACCAGCGCCAGCACCTCGGCCGGCGGCCGGGCTCCGCTCACGCAGCCCGCCCACATCCGTGCCGTCTCGGCGACGGTCAGCTCGGAGGGGAATCCGCCCTCCTGGAGCATGACCCCGGTGCGGGGGCGTACGGCGGCCCGCTCTGTGTACGGGTCGTGTCCGAGGACGCGCACCCGCCCGCCGGCCGGTGCGGCGAGCCCTTCCAGCAGCTCGACCGTCGACGTCTTGCCGGCGCCGTTGGTGCCGAGCAGCGCGAAGACCTCACCGCGGCGCACGGAGAAGTCGATCCCGCGCACGGCCTCGAACCCGCCCCCGTACACACGCCGGAGGCCGGTGACCTCAATCACGTGTTCGTGTCCGTTGGTTTGCATGCCTCAAGCATTCCGGCGCACCGGGCGGCCCGACAGTGCGAGCCGTCATCACCGGACATGACAAATGTCAGAGCCGCCGGGGGCGCCCGGGTACGGGCACACGAAAAGACCCCGGTCCTTGATGGACCGGGGTCTCATTCCCGAGCGGACGACGAGGCTCGAACTCGCGACCTCAACCTTGGCAAGGTTGCGCTCTACCAACTGAGCTACGTCCGCAGTTGCTCCCGATCAGCGGTTCACTGATCGGTGCGGGCACCAGCCTACCTGATCCAATCGGGTCACGGTTGGGCGATGCGGAGCGGGTGACAGGAATTGCACACTGCGCCTTCCCCCTGGAAGGGGGATGTTCTACTACTGAACTACACCCGCATGTTCCGTGAGCTGGGCCTTTCGGCCTCGCCCCTCGGCGTGCTCCAGACTTTAGCTGATCACCCGGGGTGTCGCGCAAGTCGGTTGCCGCGAGGGGCGGCTGAGCGGCCGTCGGCCGCTCCCGCCGGACCGCACGGCTCACTGCGCCTCGGCGAACGCCTCGTACACCTTCTTCGGGATCCGGCCCCGCGCGGGCACGTCCATCTTGTTCGACTGGGCCCAGGCGCGGACCGCCGCCGGGTCCGGGGCGACCTCCGTCTGCCGGTAGGCCCTGCCGGACCGGGAGCGCTTGCGGCCGGCCGAGACGTACGGCTCGAGCGCCTTGCGCAGTTTCCGGGCATTGGCTTCGTTCAGGTCGATCTCGTACATCCGGCCGTCGACTCCGAAGGCGATCGTCTCCGCCGCTTCCGAGCCGTCGATGTCGTCAAAGAGAGTGACCACGACACGCTGCGCCACGAATATCGGTCCCTTCGTGCGGCATCTCCGCGATGACGTGCCCGAACGTGTCAAGACGCCGCGATGATGCCGACTGTTCGCCTGTAATTGGGCAAAGTATCGGCTAATGACATTTCATTTGTACAGTGCCCGGCATTGCAATGGGAAGACCGACTAAATCTCTCCGCGTGTCCGTCCGGCAATAGGTACCCGCGCCCGATCCCGGGATCTTTCCCGAAGCTTTTCGTGACGGCCCCCTTCCGATGCCGAATCGTGACTGGGGTCACGTAGTTTCCTCCAAGGCTACGCGCGTAGAAATTTTGTACGGGTAGTCTGAAGGAACCTGCTCAGCACCACACACCGGGAGTGCCAGTGGCACGCGTCGTAGTCGACGTCATGCTCAAGCCGGAGATCCTCGACCCCCAGGGCCAGGCGGTGCAGCGCGCACTGCCGCGACTGGGTTTCGAAGGGATCTCGGACGTCCGTCAGGGAAAGCGATTCGAACTGGAAGTGGACGGGCCGGTCGACGACGCCGCCCTCGCCCGCATCCATGATCTTGCGGAATCCTTCCTCGCCAACACCGTGATCGAGGACTTCACCGTCAAGGTCGAGTCCGAGGACGTGGTCGCGGGGGCCGCGAAGTGACCGCTCGTATTGGCGTCGTCACTTTCCCCGGCAGCCTCGACGACCGGGACACGCAGCGCGCGATCCGCGTCGCCGGCGCCGAACCCGTCGCTCTCTGGCACAAGGACAAGGACCTCAAGCAGGTCGACGCCGTGGTGCTGTGCGGCGGTTTCTCGTACGGCGATTATCTGCGCGCCGGAGCCATCGCCCGCTTCTCGCCCGTGATGGAGACCGTCATCGAGCAGGCGAAGGCCGGCCTGCCGGTGCTGGGCATCTGCAACGGCTTCCAGATCCTCACCGAGGCCCACCTGCTGCCCGGCGGCATGCTGGGCAACGACCACCTGCACTTCGTCTGCCGCGACCAGAAGCTGCGGGTGGAGAACGCGGGCACCGCCTGGACCAGCGACTACACCGCCGGGCAGGAGATCCGCATCCCGCTGAAGAACATGGACGGCCGCTACGTCGCCGACCGGCGGACGCTGGACGAGCTGGAGGCCGAGGGGCGGGTGGCCTTCCGCTACCTGGACATGAACCCCAACGGCTCGCTCAACGACATCGCCGGCATCACCAACGCCGCCGGGAACGTCGTCGGCCTCATGCCGCACCCCGAGCACGCCGTCGAGTCGCTGATCGGCACGGGCCGCACCGACGGCCTCCCGTTCTTCACCTCGATCCTCAAGAAGCTGGTCAACGCATGAGCCGGACCCCTCTGGACACGGTCGAGCACGCGGCCGGGACCCCCGACACCGAGCTGCCCTGGGCCGAGCTGGGCCTGAAGAAGGACGAGTACGAGCGGGTCGTGGAGATCCTCGGCCGCCGCCCCACCGGGGCCGAGCTGGCCATGTACTCCGTCATGTGGTCCGAGCACTGCTCGTACAAGAGCAGCAAGGTGCACCTGCGCCAGTTCGGCGAGAAGGCCCCCGAGTCCGAGGCGATGCTCGTCGGCATCGGCGAGAACGCCGGTGTCGTCGACGTCGGCCAGGGCTACGCGGTCACCTTCAAGGTCGAGTCGCACAACCACCCGTCGTACGTCGAGCCCTACCAGGGCGCGGCCACGGGCGTCGGCGGCATCGTCCGCGACATCATCGCGATGGGCGCCCGCCCGGTCGCGGTCGTCGACCCCCTGCGCTTCGGTGCCGCCGACCACCCCGACACCAAGCGCGTCCTGCCGGGCGTCGTCGCCGGCATCGGCGGCTACGGCAACTGCCTGGGCCTGCCCAACATCGGCGGCGAGGTCGTCTTCGACCCCTGCTACCAGGGCAACCCGCTGGTCAACGCCGGTGCCATCGGCGTCATGCGGCACGAGGACATCCACCTCGCGAAGGCGTCCGGCGCGGGCAACAAGGTCATCCTGTACGGGGCCCGGACCGGCGGCGACGGCATCGGCGGCGCGTCGATCCTGGCCTCGGAGACCTTCGACGACGCGAAGCCCTCCAAGCGGCCCGCCGTCCAGGTCGGCGACCCCTTCCAGGAGAAGCTCCTCATCGAGTGCACCCTGGAGGCCTTCGCCGAGAAGCTGGTCGTCGGCATCCAGGACCTGGGAGCGGCGGGCCTGTCCTGCGCGACCAGCGAGCTGGCGTCGAACGGCTCGGGCGGCATGCGCGTCACCCTGGACGACGTACCGCTGCGCGACTCCACCCTCTCGCCCGAGGAAATCCTCATGAGCGAGTCGCAGGAGCGCATGTGCGCGGTCGTGGAGCCGGAGAAGGTCGACCGCTTCCTGGAGATCTGCGACAAGTGGGACGTCATCGCCACGGTGATCGGTGAGGTCACCGACGGCGACCGGCTGGAGATCTTCTGGCACGGCGGCAAGATCGTCGACGTCGACCCGCGCACGGTCGCCCACGACGGCCCGGTCTACGAGCGCCCCTACGCCCGCCCCGACTGGCAGGACGCCCTCCAGGCCGACGACGCGGGCAAGCTGCCCCGGCCGGGTACGTCCGACGAGCTGAAGGCCCAGGTCCTCAAGCTGGTCGGCTCGCCCAACCAGGCGTCCAAGCAGTGGATCACCCAGCAGTACGACCACTTCGTGCAGGGCAACACCGTCCTCGCCCAGCCCGAGGACTCGGGCATGATCCGCGTGGACGAGGAGTCCGGCCTCGGCGTCGCCATCGCGACCGACGGCAACGGCCGCTACGCCAAGCTCGACCCGTACACGGGCGCGCAGCTGGCGCTGGCGGAGGCCTACCGCAACGTGGCGACGACCGGCGCGAAGCCGCTGGCCGTCTCCGACTGCCTGAACTTCGGCTCCCCGGAGGACCCGGCGGTCATGTGGCAGTTCGCGGAGGCCGTGCGCGGCCTGGCCGACGGCTGTCAGCAGCTCGGCACCCCGGTCACGGGCGGCAACGTCTCGCTCTACAACCAGACCGGCGAGGCGGCCATCCACCCCACCCCGGTGGTCGCGGTCCTGGGCGTCATCGACGACGTGGCCCGCCGCACGCCGGTCGCCTTCCAGGAGGACGGCCAGCTGCTGTACCTGCTGGGCGACACGCGTGAGGAGTTCGGCGGCTCGGCCTGGTCCCAGGTCGTCCACGACCACCTCGGCGGTCTGCCCCCGAAGGTCGACCTGGAGCGCGAGCGCCTGCTGGGCGAGATCCTGATCTCCGCCTCCCGCGACGGCATGATCGACTCCGCGCACGACCTGTCCGACGGCGGTCTGGTCCAGGCGGTCGTCGAGTCGGCGCTGCTGGGGGAGAAGGGCGCGCGTCTGGTCGTACCGGACGGTCTCGACGCCTTCACCTTCCTGTTCTCGGAGTCGGCGGGCCGTGCGGTCGTCGCCGTCCCGCGCTCGGAGGAGCTGCGCTTCAACGACATGTGCGGCGCCCGAGGCCTGCCCGTCACCCGCATCGGCGTGGTCGACGGCGACGCGGTCGAGGTCCAGGGCGAGTTCACCCTGCCCCTGGAGCAGCTGCGCACGGCGCACGAGGAGACCATCCCGGCGCTGCTCGCGTAAGCGGCCGTACGACACCGAGGTCCCGTCCGGGCGTTCCGGACGGGACCTCGGCGTTTCAGCGGACGTAGCTCTTGAGGATCTCCGTGTCGAGTTCGATCCCGACCGGATCGGGGAGGACCGCCGTCTCGCCGAAATCCGTGAGGCGGATGTCGCGATAGCCACCGACCCGCTGGTCCGTGCGGCTGTGCACCGTGACCGTACAGGTGTCCCGGTCGATCAGCAGGTACACGGGGACCCCCGCCTGTCCGTACGCGGCAGGCTTCTCGTGCCGGTCACGCCGATCCGTGTCCGAGTCGTACGACGTGACCTCGACGACCATGAGGGCACCGTCCGGGTCGGCCCACTCGCCGTGCCCCGCGAAGTGAGCCTCGGGCGTGAGCACGGCGTCCGGTCGGGCCCTGCTCTGCCGGTAGGCGTCGACCCGTAGCCCTTGTGTCTGGTACAGGTCCAGGTCGGGTCGCGCCTGCATACAGCGTTTGGCCAGCCAGGACACGATGCTGTTGTGGTCCCCGTCTGTCACCGGTTTGGTCCCGATCCGTCCGTCGATGAACTCCAACGTGACGGTCTCGGGGGCGGCGGAGGCGATCGTTTCGAACTCGTCCACCGACATCTGAGACGTGTGCTCGGCCATAACCGTCATGGTGCACCTCCTTTCAGGCGCGGACCAGTGTTTCCGTAGCTATGGCGCTCAGGGGGCGGCTTTGGAGGTCCGACACCCGTACGAGCGACGCTGGCGCGAGATTACGGACTTACGTAATCTCGAAGAAGTGAAGCAACTGGAAGAACGCGTAGCCGACCTCGAACGCCGCCTCGCCGCGCTGGAAGCCGCCGACCGGCCGGCGCCCCGCCCTCGGGAGGGCGACCTCTGGGCCCTGGAGGAGTTGAAGGCGCAGTTGGCCGAGCTGGGCGCGGCGGCCGGCGGGGTGCTGTTCACCGGCTCCGTCCACCTGCCGACCGGGGAGCAGTACGCCTGGCAGCACGGCGCGCTCACCGAAGGTCTGCTGGACGCCGACTGGGCCGAGTCCGCCGAGGTGTTCGCGGCGCTCGGGCATCCCGTGCGGCTGCGGCTGCTGCGGGAGGTGCTCGGCGGCCGGCGCACCGCCGCCGAGCTGGCGGAGCTGGACGGGATGGGCACGACCGGCCAGATCTACCACCACCTGCGCCAGCTCACCGGCGCCGGCTGGCTGCACACCGCCGGCCGGGGCCGCCACGAGGTGCCGCCGGGGCGGGTCGTACCGCTGCTGGTGGCGCTGTCGGCCGCGCGTAACTGACCGGGACGGCCATTGCCGTCAGGACCGTCACGAGCAAGGGGGAACGAACGATGTCCGTACCGTCCGTACGCAAGCTCGCCATGATCACCTTCCGGGGGCTGCAGCTCGCCTTCGTCGCCCTGGTGGCCGTCGGCGTCCTCTTCGACCCGGGGATACCGTGGTGGTGCGTCTTCCTGCCGCTGGTCCTCGCCTACGTCCTGATCACCGTGGTCAACCGGTGGAACGGCGGCGCCCCGGACGCGCCGGGCAGGTCCCGCGAGCCCGTCGAGGTCGCCCCGCCCGTCACCGGCCGCTGGTCCGCGCTGAACAGCCCGGCCGACCGCACCCCGAGCCACGGCGTCCACGCCTACGGGCAGACCTTCGCCATCGACCTCGTCGCCGAGCCGGAGCCCGGCGCCCGTCCCGGCTTCCGCGTCCTGTGGCCGCTCGCCCGGCACGGCCGCGCGTTCCCGGCGTTCGGCGCCCCGGTCCTCGCGGTGGCCGACGGCACCGTCGTACGCGCCGACGACGGCCGGCGCGACCACCTGAGCCGCAACTCGCTGCCCGCGCTGCTGTACCTGATGCTCGTCGAGGGCTCGGTGCGGGAGATGGCGGGCGTCCGCCGCATCGTCGGCAACCACCTCGTCCTCGACCTCGGCGACGGCACCCACGCCCTGTACGCCCACGTGCAGCGGGGTTCCGTCGCCGTCCGCGAGGGCGAGCGCGTCCGGGCCGGCCAGATGCTCGCCCGGTGCGGCAACTCCGGCAACTCCACCGAGCCGCACGTCCACTTCCAGCTGATGGACGGCCCCGACCCGGACACGGCACGGGGCGTCCCCTTCACCTGGACCGGCATCGGCGTCCCACACAACGGCGAGGTCTTCGAGGCGCCCACGCCGACCACCTCGCCCGCATAGGCTCACCGCATGCCGCCCGCCAGGAAGCGCCCCCGCGCCTACGACCCCGTCCGCACCCGTGCCGCCGTCCTCGCCCAGTTCGGCAACGTACGGGCGGCGGTCCGCGCTCTCACCCCGGAGCAGCTCGCGCTGTCCACCCGGCTCGGGGACTGGACCGTGCGGGACCTGGTCGCGCACGTCGGGACGGCGCTGACCGCCGTGGACCGGCTGCTCGGAGAGCCCGAGCCGGTGCGGCAGGACGGGCGGCTGCTGGACTGGCCGTTCGCGATCGGCGCCGACGCGGACGCCATCGCCGCCACCGCCCGCCGGCTCGCCGCCGGGCACCCCGACCCGGACGCCCACCTCGCCGAGGCCGAACGGCGCTTCACCGAGCGGCTCGACACCCACCCCGGCGGCAGGCTGCTCCCCACCAGCGCGGGAGCCCTGCCGCTGGCCGACTACGTCGTCACCCGCACCGTCGAGCTGGTCGTGCACACCGACGACCTGAACGCCGCCGTCCCCGGCCTCGACATCCCGTACGACCGGCAGGCCCTGGCCGCCGCGACCCGGCTGCTGGCCGACGCGCTCGCCGTGAAGGCGCCCGGTGGCTCGACGGAGGTGCGGATCCCGCCGTACGCGGTCGTGCAGTGCGTGGAAGGCCCCCGGCACACCCGGGGCACCCCGCCCAACGTCGTCGAGACGGACCCGCTGACCTGGGTCCGGCTCGCCGCCGGACGGCTGGCCTGGAAGGACGCTCTGGCCGGGGCGAAGGTGAGCGCGAGCGGGGAGCGGGCCGACCTCGGAGCGCTGCTGCCGCTGCTGAGCTGAGGGGGAAGGCCGACGGGAACCGGACGGAACCGGATCTTCCCCGGCTCCGTCGAATCGGCATGTACAGGCAGAACAGGAAGACGCAGCAGCAGAAGACACAGCAGAAGAAGACACAGCAGAACAGGCAGACGCGGCCGCGCACGCGCGGGCAGCAGCGCGGCACGACCCTGGCCGTGGCCGCCGTCGCCGCGCTCGTCCCCTTCGCCGCGGCCTGCGGCAGCGAGAAGGCCGGCGACTCCGGCAGCGGCTCCGCGGACGCGGGCGGTCAGCGCGTCACCGGTGTGCGGTGGAGCATCGACAGCGTCACCGTCGACGGCACCACCCACCGGGCGCCGGACGCGGCGCACGTGAGGATCGACGACGGCGGCGAGGCCGCGGGCAGCACCGGCTGCAACAGCTTCAGCGCCCGCGCCGACATCGAGGACCGGGGCGACGGCGCACGGGTCCGGCTCAGCGACGCCATGTTCACCGAGAAGGCCTGCGACAAGACCCCCGCCGGCTTCGAGAAGTCCCTCGGCCGCGCCCTCACCACCGGCCCGCTCACCACGAAGGGCGAGGGGGAGCGCCTCACCCTCACCACCGCCGACGGCGACACCGTCCGGCTCAGCAGGTCCGAGGACGCGCCCCTCCACGGAACGAAGTGGGTCGTGGACACTCCGGGGCACAAGGGCGACGAGGGCCGCGCCCGCCTCACCTTCGACCGGGACGCGAAGACCGTCTCCGGACACCTTCCCTGCAACCGCGTCAACGCCTCGGCCACCGTCGGCGACGGGCGTATCACCCTCGGCGCCCCGTCCACGACCCGAATGATGTGCGAAGGCTCACTCATGGCCGCCGAGAAGCGGCTGCTCGGCCTCTTCGACGGCAAGGTCACCTATCGTATCGATCATGAAACCCTCACGCTGACCAGCGAAGACGGCGCCACGGTCCGGGCCGTCGCCGAGCAGTGATCCACTGCTGACCCCCGGTCCCCAATTCGGACCAGTGGTCGACCTCGCCTACACTCGGTGGCGTGCCACGTGGTGACGGTCGACTCAATCACGATCTGCTTCCCGGCGAGAAGGGCCCCCAGGACGCTTGCGGCGTCTTCGGAGTCTGGGCTCCGGGCGAAGAGGTCGCAAAGCTCACTTACTTCGGGCTGTACGCCCTCCAGCATCGGGGCCAGGAGTCCGCGGGTATCGCGGTCAGCAACGGCTCCCAGATCCTCGTCTTCAAGGACATGGGCCTGGTGTCCCAGGTCTTCGACGAGACCTCGCTCGGTTCGCTCCAGGGTCACATCGCGGTCGGTCACGCCCGCTACTCGACCACCGGTGCCTCCGTGTGGGAGAACGCCCAGCCGACGTTCCGTGCCACCGCGCAGGGTTCCATCGCGCTCGGGCACAACGGCAACCTCGTCAACACCGCCCAGCTCGCGGAGCTGGTCGCCGACCTGCCCAAGCAGGACGGCCGCTCCACCCGCGTCGCGGCGACCAACGACACCGACCTGGTCACCGCGCTGCTCGCGGGCCAGGTCGACGACGACGGCAAGCCGCTGACCGTCGAGGAGGCGGCCGGCAAGGTGCTGCCCCAGGTGCGCGGCGCCTTCTCCCTCGTCTTCATGGACGAGCACACCCTCTACGCCGCCCGCGACCCGCAGGGCATCCGCCCGCTGGTGCTGGGCAGGCTGGAGCGCGGCTGGGTGGTCGCCTCCGAGTCCGCCGCCCTGGACATCTGCGGCGCCAGCTTCGTCCGGGAGATCGAGCCCGGCGAGTTCGTCGCCATCGACGAGAACGGCCTGCGAACGACTCGCTTCGCAGAAGCGAAGCCCAAGGGCTGTGTCTTCGAGTACGTGTACCTGGCCCGCCCGGACACCGACATCGCCGGGCGCAACGTCTACCTCTCGCGTGTCGAGATGGGCCGCAGGCTGGCGAAGGAGGCACCCGTCGAGGCCGACCTCGTCATAGCGACCCCGGAATCCGGCACCCCCGCCGCGATCGGGTACGCCGAGGCCTCCGGCATCCCCTTCGGCAACGGACTGGTGAAGAACGCCTACGTCGGCCGGACCTTCATCCAGCCCTCACAGACCATCCGCCAGTTGGGCATCCGCCTGAAGCTGAATCCCCTGAAGGAAGTCATCAAGGGCAAGCGGCTGGTGGTCGTCGACGACTCCATCGTCCGCGGCAACACCCAGCGGGCGCTGGTCCGCATGCTCCGCGAGGCCGGCGCGGCCGAGATCCACATCCGGATCTCGTCGCCGCCCGTGAAGTGGCCCTGCTTCTTCGGCATCGACTTCGCCACCCGCGCCGAGCTCATCGCCAACGGCATGAGCGTCGAGGAGATCGGCACCTCGATGGGCGCCGACTCCCTGGCGTACATCTCCATCGACGGCATGATCGAGGCGACCACCATCGCCAAGCCGAACCTGTGCCGCGCCTGCTTCGACGGCGAGTACCCGATGGAACTCCCCGACCCCGAGCTGCTCGGCAAGCAGCTCCTGGAGACCGAGCTGGCCGCCGGGCCCGCCGGTACGGCCGCCGCCGACGCCATCCGTCGCCCGTAGCCGTCCGCCTCCCTGGCCCCACCGCCGTACGACACGAAGGTTCTCATCGTCATGCCTGACACAACTGGTGCCAGCTACGCAGCTGCCGGCGTCGACATCGAGGCGGGCGACCGCGCCGTCGAGCTCATGAAGGAATGGGTCAAGAAGACGCGGCGCCCCGAGGTCCTCGGCGGCCTCGGCGGCTTCGCCGGCCTCTTCGACGCCTCCGCCCTCAAGAACTACGAGCGTCCGCTGCTCGCCTCCGCCACCGACGGCGTCGGCACCAAGGTCGACATCGCCCGGCAGCTCGGCGTCTACGACACCATCGGCCACGACCTGGTCGCCATGGTCATGGACGACATCGTGGTGTGCGGCGCCGAGCCGCTGTTCATGACCGACTACATCTGCGTCGGCAAGGTCCACCCCGAGCGGGTCGCCGCCATCGTCAAGGGCATCGCCGAGGGCTGTGTGCTGGCGGGATGCGCCCTGGTGGGCGGCGAGACGGCCGAACACCCCGGCCTGCTGGGCGCGGACGACTTCGACGTCGCCGGCGCCGGTACGGGCGTCGTGGAGGCCGACCGGCTGCTCGGCCCGGACCGCATCCGTACGGGTGACGCGGTGATCGCCATGGCGTCCTCCGGGCTTCACTCGAACGGGTACTCGCTGGTCCGCCACGTCCTGCTGAACGAGGGCGGCCTGGCGCTCGACGCCCACCTGGACGGTCTCGGCCGCACCCTCGGCGAGGAGCTGCTGGAGCCGACCAGGATCTACTCCCTGGACTGCCTGGCCCTCATGCGCACCGCCGAGGTCCACGCCTTCAGCCACGTCACCGGCGGCGGGCTCGCGGCCAACCTGGCCCGTGTGATCCCCGACGGCCTGCACGCCGTGGTCGACCGGTCCACCTGGACCCCGGGCGCGATCTTCGACCTCGTCGGCCGGACCGGCGACGTCGAGCGCCTGGAGCTGGAGAAGACCCTCAACATGGGCGTGGGCATGATCGCGATCGTGCCCGAGGAATCGACGGACGTGGCCCTGACGGCCCTCGCCGACCGCGGCGTGGACGCCTGGGTGGCCGGCGAGATCACCGACCGCGGCGAGCACACGACGGGTGCCGAGCTCGTGGGCGACTACGCCGCCTGAGGCACCGCGGGTGCGGCGGATGACGTGGGTAGCACAGAACCCGGTCGGTGACGGAGGTCACCGACCGGGAAGGTGTTCAGTGCAAGGTCAAGCGCCGCGTCGCTGTTGGGAAGGGGACTGGCCGTCCTCATCCTCGTCGTCGTCCTCATAGAGGTCGGCGTAACGTGCGTACACGTCGTCGTCCTGCTCATCGTCCTCGAATTGCTCGCCGTTCGGCGGTTGTGCATTCGATGGCGATGCGCCCAGCTCCTCGGCCAGGCGGGAGAGATCAGTCCCACCGCTGTTGTACTTCAGCTGGCGGGCGACCTTCGTCTGCTTGGCCTTGGCCCGGCCGCGCCCCATGGCTCGACCCCCTCAACGACGGGGCTCGACGGCCCCAGAGTCTTGACACGCGTTCATGGTCCGGAACGGGCTCTCCGTGGAGAGACCGGTCCGTAGGGCTTCCACGGTACCTGAGCCCACGCCCATACGGTACGTCGCCCGCAGCACGTGGCCCTGCCCAGGACCGCCGAGGCGCCCCGTCCTCGCTGGTCAACCGCGATTTTAACCACCTTTCGGCGGTCGACCCGCCGGGATAAGTGAGAGTTCTCTCGAACTGCCCCCCGACGGGTACCCGTCAAACCTGCGAAGGCCCTGCCGGGCCACCGCCGTACGACGGCCGGATCACCGCCGGGTACGGGCCTCCGCCATCCGCTGCTCGGCGATCCGGTCGGCCGCGGCGGCCGGCGGAATACCGTCCTCCTTCGCACGTGCGAATATGGCCAGCGTGGTGTCGTAGATCTTCGAGGCCTTCGCCTTGCACCGGTCGAAGTCGAAGCCGTGCAGCTCGTCGGCGACCTGGATGACACCGCCGGCGTTCACCACGTAGTCCGGGGCGTAGAGGATCCCGCGGTCGGCGAGGTCCTTCTCGACGCCCGGGTGGGCGAGCTGGTTGTTGGCCGCGCCGCACACCACCTTGGCGGTCAGCACCGGCACGGTCTCGTCGTTCAGCGCGCCGCCGAGCGCGCAGGGTGCGTAGACGTCCAGGTTCTCCACCCGGATCAGCGCGTCGGTGTCGGCGACGGCGACCACCGACGGGTGCCGCTCGGTGAGGGCCCGCACCACGTCCTTGCGCACGTCGGTCACGACCACGTGCGCGCCCTCGGCGAGCAGGTGCTCGACCAGGTGGTGGCCGACCTTGCCGACGCCCGCGATGCCGACGGTGCGGTCGCGCAGCGTCGGGTCGCCCCACAGGTGCTGGGCGGCGGCCCGCATGCCCTGGTAGACGCCGAAGGAGGTGAGGACGGAGGAGTCGCCCGCGCCGCCGTTCTCGGGGGAGCGCCCGGTGGTCCAGCGGCACTCGCGGGCCACGACGTCCATGTCGGCGACGTACGTGCCGACGTCGCAGGCGGTGACGTAGCGACCGCCGAGCGAGGCGACGAACCGGCCGTAGGCGAGGAGCAGTTCCTCGCTCTTGATCTGCTCCGGATCACCGATGATCACGGCCTTGCCGCCACCGTGGTCGAGCCCGGCCATGGCGTTCTTGTACGACATCCCGCGCGCGAGGTTCAGCGCGTCGGCGACGGCCTCCGCCTCGTTCGCGTACGGGTAGAAGCGGGTACCGCCGAGTGCGGGGCCCAGGTCGGTGGAGTGGATGGCGATGACGGCCTTGAGACCGCTGGCGCGGTCCTGGCAGAGCACGACTTGCTCATGACCCCCCTGGTCCGAGTGGAACAGGGTGTGCAGTACATCAGCAGGTGCGCCGGTTACGTCGGTCACGGTGGTGACTCCTGTGTAGTTGCGGCGATGGGTGGCAGGCCCCGTGCGGGTGGCGGGGACTGTGGCACGAGATTAGAGCCTGGTGGTGCCCGCCCGCCGCACAGTGCTCAGGATCACCTCCGCACGGAGTACGGGCGTGCGACGATTTGCAGAGATTCTCGCGCGTTTGTGATCCGTTTCCACGGCTTTCCGCAGGTTTTCGCGTCGGTGCGCGGGGGAGGGAGCAGGCGTGCCCAAGGTGTCCTCGGTGATCGTCCCGTACGCGGCGTACCTGCGCGTGTACGAGCCGCTGGCGGCCTTCCCCGACGCGGAACGCGCCCACTGGGCCCGCTACGCCCGCCGCCCCGGCCGGCCCTCCTACCAGGACGAGCTGCGCCGCTCCCTGGCCGACCTGCTGCCCACCCCGCCCGTGGCGGTGCCGGTGCACGAGAGCGCCGACGCCTTCGTGACGGAGGTGGACGGCGTGGTCTGCGTGTGCCCCTGGCGGACCCGGCTGCGCGGCTGGCAGGCCCTGGGCGACCTGGCCGAGGACTTCCCGGAGCCGGTCCTGGACGCCCTGATCCCCCCGGTCGTACGCCGCCAGAGCACCCAGGACTACGAGCGCTGGCTGGAGCGCAACCCGGACGCCCGGCCCTGGATCCGCACGGCCACCTGGCAGGTGCCGATCAACTGGTTCGTGCTGGTCTCCGACGCGGAGCGGGAGTACGACGGGGGCGGCGTCGCCGAGGGGGCGGACGCGCCGGTGCTGCGCTACCGGACGCCGATGGTGCAGGCCCGGCGGCGGGTGGCCCGGGGGCTGCGGGCCCTGCGGGAGGCCGTGGACGAGGGACCGCTCATCGACGGTCTGGTGGACGTGGGGCGCTGGCTGGAGGAGTTCCACCCGCGTTCCCTGGTCGAGCTGGACTACGGAGGGCTGGTGCACGCCCTGCCGGCGGGCGAGTTGGAGGCGGACCACTCCGCGGCGGACGTCGCCGAGGGGATCGAGGCGCTGCGTCACGGCGACGGGGCCGCCGCGGGGGCCGCGTACGGGCGCCTCGTGGAGCGCTGGCGGGCCGTCCGGGACCGGCGGTCCGCGAACTGACGTTTGACGTACCGCCCGATGTGGGGTTTCGTCTTCCGCTCCGACACGTGTTCGGTGTGGGCTCATCCCTTGCCGACAAAGGACGTAGGTCCCGATCCGGGCGTATGCGTCAAGCGTGACGGACCGCACGTACATCACTCTTGCGCCGCTTCCCCCTCCTCATGCCAAAATAGGACAAGGAGCCCGGGGAGGGCTCCTTCCGTCCTGCTGTGATGCACTGTGGGCGGAATCTCAGCATTGCACGCTTTGGGGGGTCTGATGGCAGGTCTGGTGACCCCTGATCGCCCTGTGACTGATCGTCACAGTGGCGTGACTGTCCGCTATGGCATGGTCCATCGGCTTCCGTCGCTGATGAACACCTGGGAGGGCAATTCCATCGGTTTGGCCGACGCGGCTGGACAGATGGTGTAGTTGTAGTGCCGAGGACAAGCCGTTCGTCCTATAACCGACTCGACTCGCGTCCGCCATTTCGGGCAACGCGGGTCAAGGTGCAGAATTTAGAGGAATGAACCGAGAAGGTTCGGTTCTCCCGAGGAGGCCGCTCATGACCGCTCGCACCCCTGATGCCGAGCCGCTGCTGACCCCGGCTGAGGTCGCCACCATGTTCCGCGTCGACCCGAAGACGGTCACGCGCTGGGCGAAGGCCGGCAAGCTCACGTCGATCCGCACGCTCGGCGGGCATCGCCGCTACCGCGAAGCCGAGGTCCGCGCCCTGCTCGCGGGCATTCCGCAGCAGCGCAGCGAGGCCTGACAACTCAATAACCGGGCAGAACGGCAGGTCCCCCAACCTGTCGAGGCGCCTGGAACCACAGCTCCAAGCGACGCCGTCCCTGCCCCAACAGAGGTGCGTCGTTGATCGCGCTGGACTCCGCCGGGTCCAGCGCGATTTCTTTGTGCCCGGGCCTCGGCTCGGGTTCCCACTCGGGTCCGCGCCCGGGTGTGCACCCGGTTTCGTGTGCGGTCCTGTGCCGGGTGGCGGGTCGGCGGCCGGTTCTGTGAGCGGGCTTGTCGGAGTCTGGGGAGGGGTGTCGGATCCACTGTGCGAGCACTGCGAAGGCGGTGCAATTGCACATATTAAATTGACCAGTTGTAGGGGAGCCGTAAGTGCCGCCATTTCAAAAACTCATGCGGTGACACCCGTCACACGGCACGGTGGTTGTTGGGTGCGGCGCCCGTGCGCTATTGGGGGCCTGGCCTCCAGGAGGGCTGCGGCGCAAGGGCGTTGGGGCTCGCACCGTTCAGGCCGTGGGCGCGCTCCCGTCGTCGACGCCCTCTTGACGGCCCGTAGGAGACTGTGGCGCCGGCGAGTCCAGCGCCAGCCGCAACAGGCGGTGGCAGACAGGGCAGTGGCGTGTCAGGTGACCGTAGGACGACGCGGCCGACAGATGCGCGCGGAGCAGGGCCCGCGTCTCGTGCCTGACCGATGCCGTCATGCGCCACCTCCAGGGGCTGCACGGGGGATGTGCCCTGTCTTTGGAGTACCGAGCGAATGTGACGCCGTCAAGGCCACGAGAGGGGCGCTGAGGGCTGCTGGGGGCTTTGGGTGGCTTCCGGGGCTTCAGGGGGCATGCGCACAGAAAGAAACCCCGCACCGAGTGATCGGTGCGGGGTCTTCACTGCGGTCCTGACGGGATTTGAACCCGCGGCCTCCACCTTGACAGGGTGGCGAGCACTCCAAACTGCTCCACAGGACCAGGTTTCGCGGCGCTTCTTGTGCGTTGCGCTGCGAGAAGAGACTGTACAGGAGGGTGGGCCGCCGGTCGAACTCACCCTCCGTGCGGGCTCCGTCACGGGCCGGTCAGGGCGCGAGCGCGTCGATCGCCTTCACGATCCGCTTGTCGGAGACGGGGTACGCCGTGCCCAGCGCGTGGGCGAAGTAGCTGACCCGCAGCTCCTCGATCATCCAGCGGACGTCGAGGACCTGCTGCGGCACCGGCCGGCCCTGCGGCATCTGCTCCAGCAGCCACGCGTACTCGTCCCGCATCTCGTGGACCTTCTCCATGCGGGAGGTGTCCCGCTGGACCCCGGTCGGCATCTGCTGCAGCCGCCGGTCCGCGGCGACCAGGTAGCGCATCAGATCCGGCAGCCGCCTGATCCCCGCCTCGGTGACGAAGCCCGGCTTCACCAGCGCGTCCAGCTGCGTCCGGACGTCCTGGAGGTTCGCCAGCAGCGCGGGGCTGCGCACGGCCTTCAGGCGGCGCTCGCAGGCCTGCCAGGCCGCCAGCACCTGCTGCACCTGGCCCACCGTGCGGATGGTCGTGTCGACGATCTCCGCGCGGACCTTGTCGTAGAGCTTGCGGTACGACTCCCGGTCCCACGCCGGGCCGCCGAAGTCCGCGATCAGCCGGTCCGCCGCAGCCATGGCGCAGTCGTCGAACAGCGCCTGGATCGAACCGTGCGGATTCGCGGACAGGCCCAGCTTCTGCTGGTTGGTCAGCTTTTCGGACGCGAACTTCGCCGGGTTGACCGGGATGTTGCGCAGGATCAGCCGGCGCGTGCCCCGCCACATCGCCTGGGCCTGCTCGGCCTCGGTGTCGAAGAGGCGGACGGAGACGGTGTCGCCGTCGTCGACCAGCGCCGGGTAGGCCTTCACCGGCTGGCCGGCCCGGCGGGTCTCGAAGACCCGGGTCAGCGTGCCGATCGTCCAGTCCGTCAGGCCCGTGCGCTCCAGCGACTCGCCGCCGCTGCGCTCCGCGGTGGCCGCCGCGGCCTGCGAGAGGGCCTTGCGGGCCTTCGGGCGCAGCCGGAGCTTCAGCGCCTCCAGGTCCTTGTCCTCGGCCAGTTTGCGGCGGCGCTCGTCGACGATCCGGAAGGTGATCTTCAAGTGGTCGGGGACCTTCGCCCAGTCGAAGTCCTCGGCGTCGAACGGCACCCCCACCATGCGCTTCAGCTCCCGCGCCATGGTCACCGTCAGCGGCTCCTGGAGGGGCACCGCCCTGTCCAGGAACTTCTGCGCGTAGTTCGGCGCGGGCACGTAGTTGCGGCGGACCGGCTTGGGCAGGGAGCGGATCAGCTCCGTGACGACCTGCTCGCGCAGGCCGGGGATCTGCCAGTCGAAGCCCTCGTCCGTGACCTGGTTGAGTACCTGGAGCGGCACGTGGACCGTGACGCCGTCGGCGTCCGCACCCGGCTCGAACTGGTACGTCACCCGGAACTTCAGCGGGCCCTGGCGCCACGAGTCCGGGTAGTCGTCCTTGGTGACCGCCCCCGCCTTCTCGTTGATGAGCATCTCGCGCTCGAAGTCGAGGAAGTCGGGCTGCTCGTGCCGCTTGTGCTTCCACCACGAGTCGAAGTGCGCGCCGGAGACGACGTGTTCGGGCACCCGCTGGTCGTAGAAGTCGAACAGCGTCTCGTCGTCGACCAGGATGTCCCGGCGCCGCGCCCGGTGCTCCAGCTCCTCGACCTCCGTCAGGAGCCTGCGGTTGTCGGCGAAGAACTTGTGGTGCGTGCGCCAGTCGCCCTCCACCAGGGCGTTGCGGATGAACAGCTCGCGGCTGACCTCGGGGTCGATCCGCCCGTAGTTCACCTTGCGCTGCGCCACGATCGGCACGCCGTACAGCGTGACCTTCTCGTACGCCATCACGGCCGCCTGGTCCTTCTCCCAGTGCGGTTCGCTGTAGGTGCGCTTGAGGAGGTGCCCGGCGAGCGGCTCCACCCACTCGGGCTCGATCTTCGCGTTGACGCGGGCCCAGAGGCGAGAGGTCTCCACCAGCTCGGCCGACATCACGAACCGCGGGGGCTTCTTGAACAGCGCCGAGCCGGGGAAGATCGCGAACTTGGCGTTGCGCGCCCCTAGGTACTCGTTCTTGCCCGTGCTCCTCCCGCCCTCCCCGCCGGCGTCCTTGACGTCCTTCATGCCGACGTGGGAGAGCAGCCCGGCCAGCAGCGACACGTGCACCCGGTCGTCGGGCGCGGCGTCCTCGGCGTCGTTGAGGTGGATGCCCATCTGCTTGGCGACCGTGCGCAGCTGGGTGTAGATGTCCTGCCACTCGCGGATGCGCAGGAAGTTGAGGTACTCCTGCTTGCACATCCGGCGGAAGGACGACGAGCCGCGCTCCTTCTGCTGCTCGCGCACGTACCGCCACAGGTTCAGGAACGCGAGGAAGTCGCTGGTCTCGTCCTTGAACCTGGCGTGCTGCTGGTCGGCCTGGGCCTGCTTCTCCGCCGGGCGCTCGCGCGGGTCCTGGATGGACAGGGCCGCCGCTATGACCATGACCTCGCGGACACAGCCGTTCTTGTCCGCCTCCAGCACCATCCGGGCCAGCCGCGGGTCGACGGGCAGCTGGGCGAGCTTGCGGCCGGTGTCGGTCAGCCGCTTGCGCACGTCCTTCTGCGCCGGGTCGAGCGCGCCCAGCTCCTGAAGGAGCTGCACCCCGTCGCGGATGTTGCGGTGGTCCGGCGGGTCGATGAAGGGGAACTTCTCGATGTCACCGAGGCCGGCCGCGGTCATCTGAAGGATGACGGAGGCGAGGTTGGTCCGGAGGATCTCGGCGTCGGTGAACTCCGGGCGCGCGTTGAAGTCGTCCTCGGAGTACAGCCGGATGCAGATGCCGTCGGACGTACGGCCGCAGCGGCCCTTGCGCTGGTTGGCGCTGGCCTGCGAGACCGGCTCGATCGGCAGCCGCTGGACCTTGGTGCGGTGGCTGTAGCGGGAGATGCGGGCGAAGCCGGGGTCGATGACGTACTTGATGCCCGGGACGGTGAGGGACGTCTCGGCGACGTTGGTCGCGAGGACGATCCGGCGCCCGGTGTGCTGCTGGAAGACACGGTGCTGCTCGGCGTGCGACAGCCGCGCGTACAGCGGCAGTACTTCCGTGCTGTGCCAATTGGCGCCTCCGGCGCGGGTGTACTTCTTCTCCAGCGCGTCCGCTGTGTCGCGGATCTCGCGCTCGCCCGAGAGGAAGACGAGGATGTCGCCCTTGCCCTCGCCCATCAGCTCCTCGACGGCGTCGGTGATCGCCGTGATCTGGTCCCGGTCGGCGTCCTCGCCGTCCTCCTCCAGGAGCGGGCGGTAACGCACCTCCACGGGGTACGTCCGTCCGCTGACCTCGACGATCGGGGCGTCGCCGAAGTGCCGGGAGAAGCGCTCGGGGTCGATGGTGGCCGAGGTGATGACGACCTTGAGGTCGGGACGCTTCGGCAGCAGCTGGGCGAGGTACCCCAGCAGGAAGTCGATGTTGAGGGACCGCTCGTGGGCCTCGTCGATGATGATCGTGTCGTAGGCGCGCAGCTCGCGGTCGGTCTGGATCTCGGCGAGCAGGATGCCGTCCGTCATCAGCTTGATGAAGGTGGACTGCGGGTTCACCTGGTCGGTGAAGCGCACCTTCCAGCCGACGGTCTCCCCGAGCGGGGTGTCCAGCTCGTCCGCGACTCGCTCGGCGACGGTGCGCGCGGCGATCCGGCGGGGCTGGGTGTGGCCGATCATGCCGCGGACGCCGCGGCCCAGCTCCACACAGATCTTCGGGATCTGCGTGGTCTTGCCGGAGCCGGTCTCACCGGCGACGATCACGACCTGGTGATCACGGATGGCCGCCGCGATCTCGTCCTTCTTCTGGCTGACCGGGAGCTGCTCGGGGTAGCTGACGGCCGGCACCCGCGCCCGGCGTTCGCCGATGCGCTGCTCGGCCTTGGCCACCTCCGTCTCGATCTCGGCGAGAACGGCGGCGCGGGCCTCCGGCTTACGGATCTTCCGCGCACCCTCCAGCCTGCGGCCGAGCCGGTGCGCGTCGCGCAGCGACAGTTCGGTCAGCCGGGGGGCGAGGGTGCCGAGGGCGGGGGCAGGGTGCGTAGACATACGGGTTCCAGGATCTCATCCCGGGGAAAATCCTGGCGAACGCTTTTGCCGCCGCCTCCCCGGACGCGTGTGCGGGCCGGCGTGCGAGTCCGCATACGACAAGGCCCCGATCCGGAGATCGGGGCCTTTGCCGTGGCTGGGGCCGGGGTCGAACCGGCGACCTATCGCTTTTCAGGCGATCGCTCGTACCAACTGAGCTACCCAGCCGCGAGGTTTCACGTGAAACCTCAGCGGTCCTGACGGGATTTGAACCCGCGGCCTCCACCTTGACAGGGTGGCGAGCACTCCAAACTGCTCCACAGGACCAAGCCTCGTACGACAGTGTCGCACATGTACTCCGTCATCCCGCCGGTGTCGGCGGGGCCGACGCCGGCGCGGACCCGCTCGCGGGGTGGGCCGAACAGCGCTTCCCGGCGCCGGCCGCCGACGGACGTCAGGCGCCGCTGTTCTGCTTCATTCGTTCCCTGACCGTGGACAGGTAGATGTTCGCGTACTCCTGGCCCGACTGGGCGGCGATCGCCTGGGTGATCTCGTCGGTCACGGTACGCCTGACGTGCCGGTTCGACTGGCGGCCGTGGTCTTCCGCAAAGGAGAGCGGCGCTCCGAAGCTGACGCTGAACCGGGCCACGTGGAGCCTCTTGCTGCCGACCGGGTGGACCTTCTCGGTGCCGATGAGGCCGCAAGGGACGACCGGGAATCCGCCGGCCAGGGCCAGCCAGGCGACGCCCGAGTTGCCCTTGTAGAGCCGTCCGTCGGGAGAGCGGCCGCCTTCGACATGGATTCCGACGACCTGGCCCCGGTTCAGGATGTCCAGCGCGCCGGACAGCCCCGACGTCACGCCGGTGCCGCTGTTCTTGTCGACCGAGATCATGTCGATGGACCGGAAGAAGAAGGCCTGCAGTTTTCCTTTCAGGCCCGGCATCTCGAGCCAGCCCTGTTTTCCCACGAAATGGACTCTGCGCGGTGTCAGGATCGGAATGAACAGTGAGTCGAAGAACGAGAGGTGATTGGAGGCAATGATGAACGGGCCGGCCGGCAGATTTTCCAGCCCTCGGACCTGCGGCCGGAGAATCAATCTGACAAGGGCCGCGAGGACGAGTCTCAGCAGCTTGCGGAGCATGGAAGGCCCTACTTCGAGTTGAGCTTCTCGAGCAGCAGGGCGTACGTGGCCGACAAGGACCGGATCTGCTGCGGGTTCTCCTGCACCATCGTGACCTGGTATTTCTCCTCCAGGGCGACCAGGATCTCCAGCGCCATCAGCGAATCCACTTCCAGGTCCTCGGCGAAGTCGGCCGTGTCGGTGACCTGCGCGACGTCGATGTCGAGGATCTCGGCGAGAGTGGTGCGCAGGTCCTCCAGGTCCAGCACGCTCGTCTGTTCCGGCATATCGGCGATCCTCCACGTGTTCAAATGAGGCGGAGCGTGACGGACTGCTGTCGGCGGCAGAGGCTCCTGGAGCCGGAAAGATGCCGCACCGCTCCCAGGGAGAAGTTAACAATAGTGGCTAAAGCGTGTCGTAAAGAGCGCTTACCGCCCGGTGAAACGTCCCCCCTTTCTCTCTTCGGCGGATCACGGCCGTCGGCTGTCGCCGCCGAATGACCGGACCGCCTGATGTCCGGCCGGACGCGGCGCCTTACTGCGACGGATGCCGGCCCGCACGACCGTGACATGTCGGGGGAGCGTCTGCCGGTGCCCAGGTCCGGTGGCCGACGGGCGCTCTCAGCAGGGGCTTTTGGACAGAGTTTAGAGAGGTTTACGAGCACTTCGCCAGACTCGGATCGCAAGCTGCGGAGGCGGTACAGATGGGGAGGCGACCAATGCGTATCCAGGCACCGGAGTCCTCGGCGCTCGGCGTGGAGATCCATGACTTCGATCCGCGCTCGGCGAGCGAGCAGGAGATCGCGGAGCTGCTGCACCAGGTCTACACGGCCAAGATCGTAGTGCTGAAGGGTCAGGACCTGGACTCGCCGGGTTTCATCGACCTGGGTCGCAGGCTCGGTGAGATCGACGTCTACTACGAGCCGATGTACCACCACCCGGAGTACCGGGAGATCTTCGTCTCCTCCAACGTGCCGGCGGACGGCAAGCAGGTCGGCGTGCCCAAGACCGGCAAGTTCTGGCACGCGGACTACCAGTTCATGCCGCGTCCCTTCGGGCTCACCCTGATCTACCCGCAGGTGATCCCGAAGGAGAACCGCGGCACGTACTTCATCGACATGGGCAGGGCCTACGAGAGCCTGCCGCAGGACCTGAAGGACGCGATCGCCGGCACGCGCGCCGAGCAGTCGCCGCGCCGCTACTTCAAGATCCGTCCTTCGGACGTGTACCGGCCGGTCTCCGAACTGCTGGAGGAGATCGAGAGGAAGACCCCTGCGGTCAAGCACCCCACCACGTTCACGCACCCGGTCACCGGCGAGACGGTGCTCTACATCTCCGAGGGCTTCACCTGCGCCCTGGAGAACGAGGCCGGCGAGCGGCTGGACGACTCCCTGGTGCCGCGGCTGCTGGAGGCGACCGGACAGCTCGACCCCGAGTGCGCGCACCCGCTGGTCCACCTCCAGACGTACGAGGAGGGCGACCTGCTGGTCTGGGACAACCGCAGTCTGATCCACCGCGCGCTGCACACCAGTACGCCCGAGCCCGCCGTCTCGCACCGGGTCACCGTGCACGACGCGCACCCGTTCCACGCCGTCACGGGCGTCTGACGTCCGCCGAGGAGGAGCCGACTCATGACGGAAACCACACAGCCGACGAAGGCCGCGGAGCAGGCGGAGACGGAGGGCTGCCCGTTCGCCCGCATGCCCTTCGACGACACGTACCACGCCGACCCGTACGCGACGTACGCGCTGATGCACGGCGAAGGCAAGGTGCACCGGATCGAGACCCCGGCCGGCGCCCCGTCCTGGTACGTCACCGGGTACGAGGAGGTGCGCCAGGGGCTCGGTGACAAGCGGCTGGTGCGCAACATCAAGCACGCCAGTCCCACGTACCGGGACAACCTGGCGGTGCCTTCGGCGTTCCTGTCCAACACGCTCGCCAGCGAGGACCCGCCGAACCACACCCGGCTGCGGAAGTTCATGAACCGCGCCTTCGCCATCCGCCGGATCAGGGCGCTGCGACCGCGCATCGAGGAGATCACCGAGCAGCTGATCGACGCGATGGGCGAGTCCGGCGAGACGGACCTGATCTCGGCCCTCGCCGCGCCGCTGCCGATCGCCGTCATCGGCGACATGCTCGGTGTGCCCGAGGAGGACCGGGGCAACTTCGCCTACTGGTCCGACACCATCCTGAGCCTCGACCGGTCCGCGTCGCAGGAGGCCGGCGAGTCGATGCTCGCCTTCCTGCAGGGGCTGATCGCCAAGCGGCGTGCGGAGCCCGGCGACGACGTCGTCTCGGAGTGGATCGCCAGCCGCGACGACGACGGCAACGAGCTGACCGAGGAGGAGCTGGTCGGCCTCGGCTTCATGATCCTGCTGGGCGGCTACGACACCACGGTCGGCATGATCGGCGGTGCCGTGATGGCGCTGCTCGACAACCCCGAGCGCCTCGCCGAACTGCGCGGGGACCCGGCGAAGCTCCCCGACGCGGTGGAGGAGTTCCTCCGCTACTACGGCACGGCGCACACCTCGGCCCGCCGTTTCGCGGCGGAGGACGTCGAGCTCGGCGGCACCACGATCAACGCCGGCGACCAGGTGATGCTCTGCATGGCCGCCGCCGACCGCGACCCCGAGCGTTTCGATGACCCGGACGCGCTCTCCTTCGACCGGCCGGAGAACCACCACGTGGCCTTCGGCTACGGGCCGCACTACTGCCCGGGCTCCGAGCTGGCCCGGCTGGAGATGTCGGTGGCTCTGGAGGCAGTGCTGCGCAGGCTGCCGGACCTGGCGCTGAAGACGCCGGTCGAGGAGATCCCGTGGCGCCGCGCCTATCTGATCCGGATTCCCACCTCCATCCCGGTCACCTACTGACCGCCCCGGCCACCACCTGAGGAAACGGCACACCATGACCACCGAAACCGCGCTCGCCGGGCTGCGCACGCTGCCGAACGACCCGGACCTGCTGGCCCGCGTGCTCACTCCGTACCGGGACAACTGCCAGTACCTGAAGTCCGCCGAGGTGGTCCTTGGCGGCAGCGAGGAGGGCGTGGCCCGCGCGCTCTGCGAGTTCGAGATCGAGGAGTCCTGCTACATCGACTCCACCGGGCACTTCAACGCGGTCGAGTTCAACATCTGTTACAACCAGATGTTCTATTACATCGCCGCCAAGGCCGTGCAGGACGGGCTCTTCGCGCCGTTCGACCGGTGGAGCATGCAGGACTACTGGGACCGGCAGCTCCCGGACATCCTCATCGCCAAGCTCGCCAGCAGTTACCGCCGCGGCATCCACACCAGCCGCTTCCAGGGCGAGATCACGCTGGAGAAGGTGGTGGAGCGGGCGCCGAGCGCGGACCGCGGCGGGATGGTCGTCGTCAACACCGGCTGCCGCTTCTGGGACCAGGCCGGCGGCGACAGCCGCGGCGAGGTCAAGATCGTCATAACCAACGCACCGGCGAACGGGGGCTGACGGTGGACCGCACCGCACCCGGCTACCGCGAGCTGGCGGCCCTGCCCCTGTCCGAGCGCCGCACGGCGCTGCGGGAGAGCGTCGTCGCGGAGTTCCGGGTCGCCCTGCTGCTCGGCGAGGCCGAGGAACTGCCGCTGGACGCCAACTACTTCGACCTCGGCCTGACCTCGCTGCGCGCCACCGAGCTGAAGCAGCGCCTGGAGCAGCGCTTCGGCGCCGGTATCAACGAGGCGCTGCTCTTCGAGAGCCCGACCGTCGCCCGTCTTCTGGAGCACCTGACGGCCGACGTGCTGGCGGAGCTGTTCGGCACGGAGCGCCGGCGCCGGGCCGAGCAGCGCCCGGAGAAGGAACTCGTAGGAAAACTCCTCGAAGACCTTTACAAGAAGTGAGGATGTCCCCGCGTGAACGAGGGTGAGGAGCGCAAGCTCCTGGAGAGCCTCCTGCTGGAGAAGTACGAGCCCATCGCGGTCGTCGGTGTCGGCCTGCGGTTCCCCGGTGAGAACGACACACCCGAGGGATTCGCGGAGTTCCTGCGCGCCGGCCGCTCCGGGACCGGGCCTGTGCCCGAGGACCGCTGGGACGCCGCCGAGTTCGCGGACGACGGCGAGGGCCCGGTCACCGCGGGCCGGATCCGCACCGCCGGTGGCGGCTACCTGCGGGACTTCGACCGCTTCGACCCCCGGTTCTTCAGCATCTCCCCCAAGGAGGCCCAGTACATCGACCCGCAGCAGCGGCTCGCGCTGGAGACCTGCTGGGAGGCGCTCGAACACGCGGGCATCGATCCCACCGGGCTGCGGGGCGGCGACGGCGCGGTGTACTTCGGCTCCAGCGGCGTCGACTTCAACCTCGAAGTGGTGCAGCTGCCGTACGAGGAGATGGACGCCTACACCGGTACCGGCGCCGCCAACAGCGCGGTGTCGGGCCGGGTCTCGTACTTCCTCGGCTGGCGCGGGCCCAGCCTCACGGTGGACACCGCCTGCTCCTCGTCGCTGGTGACCCTCCACCTGGCGGTGGAGGCGCTGCGCCGCGGCGAGTGCTCCGTCGCCCTCGCCGGCGGCGTCAACGTCATCCACCACCCGCGCAACCACGTGGTCTTCTCGCAGGCCGGCATGCTCGCTCCGGACGGCGAGTGCAAGACCTTCGACGAGAGGGCCGACGGCTACAGCCGCAGCGAGGGCTGCGGTGCCGTCGTCCTCAAGCGGCTGTCCCGGGCCAAGGAGGACGGCGACACGGTGCTGGCCCTGGTCCGCGGCACCGCTGTGCGCCAGGACGGCGAGAGCGGCGGGCTGACGGTGCCCAACGGCTCCGCGCAGGAGGCCGTGATGCGGGCGGCTCTGGACGCGGCGCTGCTCGGGCCGGGCGACGTGAGTTACGTGGAGGCGCACGGCACGGGAACGTCGCTGGGCGACCCGATCGAGCTCGGCGCCGTCGACGCGACCTTCCCCGACGGCGTCACCGTCGGCTCGTTGAAGACCAACGTCGGACACATGGAGGCCGCGGCCGGCGTAGGCGGACTGATCAAGGCCGTGCTCCAGCTGCAGAGCGCGGAGATCTTCCCGCACCTGCACTGGGACACACCGTCCACGCACATTCCCTGGGACCGCTACCGCGTCACCGTGCCGACCAAGACCGTCGCCTGGTCGGCGCCGACGCGCCGCGCGCTGGTCAACTCCTTCGGCTTCGCCGGCACCATCGCCTCCGCCGTCCTCGAAGAGGCCCCGCCCGCGCCCGCCCGCGATGCCGGGTCCGGCGAGGCCGGCGTCTTCGCGCTCTCCGCCAAGACACCCGAGTCGTTGCGCGAGCTGGCCGCGCGCCACCGACGGCACCTGGAGGACCATCCCGACCTCGGTCTCGACGAGGTCTGCCGCACCAGCACGCTCGGCCGGGCCCACTTCGGGCACCGTCTCGCCGGCGTGGTCGGCGACCGCGACGAACTGCTCGCGCTCCTCGGCCAGGAGCCCACGGCGGAACGGGAACGGAAGGTGGCGCTGCTGTTCACCGGGCAGGGCGCCCAGTACGCGGGCATGGGTGCCCCGCTGTACGCGCGCTACCCGGTGTTCCGCGAGCACCTGGACGCATGCGACCGGCTCTTCGCCCCCCACCTGGGCCGCTCCGTCAAGGCGCTCATGTTCGGTGAGGAGGGCGAGGCGGCCGACCTCGACCAGACCCGGTTCACCCAGCCCGCGCTCTTCTCCCTCGAATACGCCCTCGCCAAGCTCTGGCTCAGCTGGGGGATACGGCCGGACGTGCTGGTCGGCCACTCCGTCGGCGAGGTCGCGGCGGCCGCGGTCGCCGGACTGTTCTCGCTGGAGGACGCGGTACGCCTGGTCGCGGCCCGCGGCGCCCTGATGCAGTCGGTCGAGGCGCCCGGGTCCATGGTGGCCGTGGCGGCGCCCGCCGAGCAGGTCGCCGAACTCATCGCGCCGTACCCGGACCTCTCGTTCGGCGCGCTCAACACGCCGCAGGACTGCGTCGTCTCCGGTGGCCGCGCATCGCTGGACCAGGTCGTGGCGGAGCTGTCCGCGCGCGGTGTCAGGACCAGGGAACTGCCCGTCTCGCACGCCTTCCACTCGCCGCTGATGGCGGAGATCACCGAGAAGTTCAGGGCCTCGCTGGACGGCATCGTCTTCCGCGAGCCGGAGTTCACGCTCGTCTCCAACGTCACCGGCGAGGTCGCCGACCTGGAGACCGTCTCGACGGCCGACTACTGGGTCCGGCATGTCGCGGAGCCGGTCCGCTTCCAGGCCGGCATGCGGGCCGTGGAAGCCCGCGGGCACCACCTCTTCCTGGAGGTCGGGCCCGCCAACACGCTGACCGCCATGGGCCGCCGCTGCGTCGCCGAGCCCAAGGAGCACCTGTGGCTGGCCAGCCTCAAGGCGGACGACGAGGCCGGCCGCACCCTGCTCTCCTCGCTGGTCCGCGCCTACCGGGCGGGCCTCGCGGTCGACTGGCGCGGCTTCCACCACGGCCGCGGCGCCGCCCGCGCCGTGCTGCCGTCGTACGCCTTCGACCGCCGCCGCTACTGGCTGCCGTCCCGCGGTCACCGCCGCACCGCCGACCCGCTGGCGCTGCACCCGCTGCTCGGCCGGCGGACCGGGCCCGGCGAGTTCACCGCACGGCTGGAGCCGGAGCATCCGCGGTGGCTGCGCGACCACGTGGTGATGGGACAGGTTCTCTTCCCGGCCGCGGGTTACGTCGAGCTGATGCTCGCGCTCCAGGACGCGGAGTACGGTGAGACGTCCCGGCCGCTGACCGGACTGCGGATCCTGGAGCCGCTGCTGGTCCCCGCCGAGGTGCGCACCAGGGTCACCGCGGACGGCGAGGTCGAGGTGGTGAGCCTCGCCGACGGCCTGGAGCGGCGCCATCTCACCGCACGCTTCGGTGAGACGGCCGAGCCGGTGGGCCTGACGGCCGCCGACCCGGGCACGGTCTTCCCGGCCGACGAGCTGTACGCCGAGTACGCCGACCACGGCCTCACCTACGGACCGGAGTTCAAGCGGATCACGCACCTCGCGCGCGATGCCGAGGGCGCGGCCGTCACGCGGCTGGGCAATCCGGCGGCGGGCGCGGTGGAGCTGCTGCCGCCCGGACTGCTCGACGGCGTGATCCAGTCGCTCGCCGCGCTGGTGGAGGGCGACGAGACGTACCTGCCGGTCGGCTTCGGCGAAGTGCTGCTGCACAAGAAGCCGCGCGGCGGCGAGCTGCGCAGCGTCGCCCGGCTGACCGGCGACGGGACCACCGCGGACGCGGTGCTGTACGAGGACGGCCGGCCGGTCTGCTCGCTGCGGGGCATCGCCTTCAAGAAGGTCGTCAACAGCGGTCGGACGGTGTCCCGTTACCACCGGCCGCGCTGGCTGAAGCGCTCGCTGATCCGCACCGACGGCGAGTGCCGGCCCGTCGTGGTGGCGCACCGCGACCCGGCGGAGCTGGCGGACCTGGGCGCGGACGTGGCGGCCTTCTCCGGCGTGCCGGAGGACGGGACCGACGTCGCCTGGTTCTGGCGGCGGCTGCCCGGTCCGCTCACCGACGAGCGGCTGCGCGCCGAGTGCGAGGAGAACTACACGGATCTGCTCGGCCTGCTGCCCCGGCTGCAGGGCTTCGGCGGACGGCTGTGGCTGGTCACCGAGGGCGCGCAGGACCCCGCGGACGAGGACGGTCTGCCCGCCGCCTCGCTGTGGGGCTTCGGACAGACGCTGTGGAGCGAGTACCCGGGCTTCCGGGCGACCCTGCTCGACCTCCCCGCCGGTGACACCGCGCCGCTGGCCGAGGAGTGGCGCAACGCCGAGGCGACGGAGTTCCAGGTCGCCTACCGCGAGGGCCACCGGCACGTCCGCCGCATCGTCCCGGTCGCGGAGGACGCCGGCGACGTCGCGCTGGAGATCGAGGAGTACGGCGACTTCTCCGGTGTGCGGGCCGTTCCCGCCCCCGAGCCGGCCGCGCCGCGCGGCGACGAGGTCGAGGTGCGTATCGAGGCGGCCGGCCTCAACTTCAAGGACGTGCTCAACGCGCTCGGCATGCTCCGCGAGCACGGAGAGCTGCCGCTCGGCTTCGAAGGCGCGGGCACCGTGGTCTCGGCAGGGCCCGACGCGGAGTTCCCGCCCGGCACGCCGGTGCTGGTCAGTCAGCTGGGCGCGCTGCGCAGCCGGGTGACCGTGCCGTCCGCGATGGTGGCCCGACGTCCGGACGGGATCACCGCCGAGCAGGGTGCGGCCGTGCCCACCGCCTTCGTCACCGCCTGGTACGCGCTGCACCACCTGGCGCACATCAAGCGCGGCGACAAGGTGCTCGTGCACGCCGCAGCCGGCGGTGTCGGACAGGCCGCGGTGCAGCTGGCCCGGCTCGCCGGCGCCGAGGTGTACGCCACCGCCTCGCCGCGCAAGTGGCCGCTGCTGCGCGAGCAGGGCGTGGCGCACGTGATGAACTCGCGCACCACCGACTTCGCCGGGGAGGTGCTCCGGCTCACCGGCGGACACGGCGTGGACGTCGTGCTCAACTCCCTCAACAAGGAGTACGTCGACGCCGGATTCCGGGTGCTCGCCGAGGGCGGCCGGTTCGTGGAGCTCGGCAAGCTCGGCATCCGGACGCCGGAGGAGGCCCGTGCGCAGCGGCCCGACGCCGAGTACCACAACTTCGACCTGAGCGAGTTCTCGCCGCCGGAGATCGCCCGCATCACCCGGGACATCCTGCGTCCGGTGGCCGACCTGATCAGCACCGGTGAGCTGCGGCCGCCGCCGGTCACCGCCTACGACCTGGACGAGGCGACGGAGGCGTTCGGCGTCCTGTCGCGTGGCGCCAACACCGGAAAGCTGGTGCTCCGCTTCGGTGAGCGGTCGGCGCCGGTGGCCGAGGAGATCGACCCGGAGGGCACCTATCTGATCACCGGCGGCCTCGGCGCGCTCGGTCTGCTCACCGCCGAGAAGCTGGTCGCGCTCGGCGCCCGCCGTATCGCGCTGATGTCCCGCAGCGAGGCCCCGGCGGAGCTCGCGCGGCGGTTCGGCGACGAGGTCGCCGTCACCTTCTGCCGCGGCGACGTCGCCGACCCCGGCGATGTCGCCAGGGTGGTGGCCGAACTGCAGCCGCTGGCCGGCGTGGTGCACGCCGCCGGAGTCCTCGCGGACAAGCCGCTCTCCGCCATGACCTGGCAGGACCTGGAGCAGGTCTTCCGGCCCAAGGTGTACGGCGCCCGGCTGCTCGAACAGGCCGCACCCGGGCTCAAGCTGTTCGTCGGCTACTCCTCGGTCTCCGCGGTGCTCGGCCCGGCCGGCCAGGCCAACTACGCCGCCGCGAACTCCTTCCTGGACGCGCTGATGGAGCGCCGTGCCGGTCGGGGTCTGCCCGGGCTGAGCCTTGACTGGGGGCCGTGGGCCGAGGTCGGCATGGCGGCGAAGCTGGGCGGCCGGCACATGCGGGCCATCGAGGGCCAGGGCATGCGCTTCCTCCAGCCCGGCGAAGGCACCAGGGCGCTGTCCAGAACCCTCTTTGGCGGTCTGCCGCAGGTGATGGTCGGCGAGTTCGACTGGGACCGCTTCGTGTCCCGGCAGCCCGCGGCGAACGCGCTCTACTCGCTGGTCGCCGGCGCGGACGGCGGGTACGGCGGTGCGGTGGCCCCGTTCGACCTGGCGGGCCTGGCCGCGGTGGGCCGCGCCGAGCGCGCCGCGCGGATCAACGAGCGGATCCGGGTCCGGGTGGCGGAGGTGCTGCAGTTCCGCGGCCCCGAGGAGATCGCGGGGGACGCACCGTTCCGCGACCTGGGCCTGGACTCGCTGAGCGCCGTACAGCTGAAGAACGTGCTGGAGTCCGACTTCCGGACGCCGCTCACCTCGTCGATCGCCTTCGACTTCCCGACGGTGCGGGCGCTGACGGACCACGTGCTGGCGCAGCTGACCGCGGAGGCGACGCCGGCCGCCGAGGAGCGGGACGTCGCCGGGCTCTCCGACGAGCAGGCCGACGCGGAACTCGCCGCGCTGCTCGAAGGCGAGGGCTGAACCGGTGCGGGAGTACGTCGCCCACCTGCAGACCCTCAGCCAGAAGCAGCTCGTCCTCGCGCTGGCCCGGCAGCGCGCCGCGGACACCCAGGGCGCGGCGGTGCTGGGCATCGGCTGCCGCCTGCCCGGCGGGCTCGACGGGCCCGCCGCGTTCTGGGACGTGCTCAGGTCCGGCAAGGACGTGCTGCCCGCCTCGGGACGGGCGCCGCGCGACTCCACGGGACGGCCGCGCTGGAACCTGGCGGACGGAGAGTTCAGCCGGTGGGCCGGTGAGTTGAACCACGGCGGCTACCTCGACGGCGTCGACCTCTTCGACGCCGCACGGTTCGGCGTCGGCGCCGAGGAGGCCGTCCAGCTCGACCCGCAGCAGCGGCTGCTGCTGACCGTCGCCGACGAGGCGCTGGCCGACGCGGGGCTGGACCGCGCCCGGCGCGCCGGACACCGCGTCGGCGTGTGGACCACGGTCGGCACCGTCGAGTACCACCACGCCGCACTGCGCGGCGGCGCCGCGCTGGACGCCGTCTCGCCGTACGCGGCCCTCGGCAGCGCGCCCAGCGGCAGCGCGGCCCGGGTGGCGCACGGGCTCGGCCTGAACGGGCCGGCGCTCACCGTGGACACCGCCTGCTCGTCGACGCTGGTCGCGGTGCAGCTCGCGCTCGCGTCGCTGCGCCGCGACGAGTGCGACGTGGCGGTGGTCGGCGCCGCCAACCTGCTGCTCTCGCCGCTGTCCACGGTCGCCTGCGCCCGCGCGGGAATGCTCTCGCCGACCGGCCGCAGCCGGCCGCTGACCGCGCACGCCGACGGTCACGTGCGCGCGGAGGGCTGCGGGGTCCTCGTGCTGTGCCGGCAGTCGGACGCGGCGCGGTTCCCCGCGACGCCGTACGCCGTGCTGCGCGGCGGGGCCGTCCATCAGCACGGCTCCCGCGCGGACATCGCCGCGGCCTCCGCCGAGGGCCAACGGCACACCATGGAACTGGCGTTGAACAGCGCCGACGTGCGCGCCGAGGAGGTGCAGTACGTCGAGGCACACGCCAACGGCTCCCGGCTCGGCGGCCTGATCGAGACCGAGGCCCTCGCCGCCGCCTACCGCGGCGGCGACCTGCTGGTCGGCTCGCACAAGGCCAACATCGGTTATCTGGAGGCCGCCTCGGGCGCCGCGGGCCTGATCAAGGTGGCGCTGGCGCTCGCCCACCGTGAGGTCCCGGCGCATCCCGGGGCGGCCGAGCCCGAGCCCGAGGCGCCCTGGAGCGACACCCTGCGCCTGCCGACCGAGACCGTCCCGTGGCCGACGGCGGCCCGGATGCTGGCCGGCGTGAGCGCGGTCGGCTTCAGCGGCACGCAGGCGCACGTGCTCCTGGAGGCCGCCGCCACCCCCCGCACCGCCGAGGACCGGCCGGGTCCGGAGCGCACCGACGTACGCAGCTACTGGGCGGAGCAGAACCGATGGACCTGACCCTTCACGCCGCGCTGTCCGCGCAGGCCGCGCGCCGCCCGGAGCGGATCGCCGTGCACTGCCAGGACCGCACGGTGACCTACGCCGAGCTGTACGCCCGCGCGCGGCGCACCGCGGCGGCGCTGCACGAGGCGGGCGTGCGGCCCGGAGACCGGGTGGCGCACCTCGCACGCGACTCCGAGCACTACTACGTGCTGCTCTTCGGCTGCGCTCTCGCGGGAGCCGTGCTGGTGCCGGTCAACTGGCGGCTCGGCGGCGAGGAGATCGAGCACATCCTGCGCGACTCCGACGCGAAGTTGCTCTTCGCCGACACCGAGCGCGACGGCATTACCACGGTGCCGCCGGGATGGGCCGAGGCCGCCGGCGAGCCGCCGTCCTTCGAGGCCGGCGCGGACACGCCGGTCGTCCAGATCTACACCAGCGGCACCACGGGCCTGCCCAAGGGCGTGGTCCTCGCGCACCGCACCTTTTCCGCCGTCCGCGCCGCGCTGGACGCCGAGGGCCTGGACTGGATCGACTGGCGCGACGACGACACCTCGCTGATCTGCGTCCCCGGCTTCCACGTCGGTGGTCTGTGGTGGGCGGCCCAGGGGTTCGCCGCCGGCGTCACCAACGTGGTGATGCCGGCCTTCACCGGCGGTGCCGCCGTGGAGCTGGTGCGCGCGCACCGCGCCACCACGACCTGCGTGGTCCCGGCGATGCTGCAGATGATGCTGGCCGAGACGCCGAAGGATCCCGCCTCGCTGCGCAGCCTCCGCAAGGTCGTCTACGGCGGCGCACCGATCTCCGAGACCCTGCTGCGGCAGGGACTGGACCGCATCGGCGCGGACTTCGCGCAGATCTACGGCCTCACCGAGACCGGCAACACCGCCTGCTGCCTGCCTCCGTCCGAGCACGTCCCGGGCAGTCCGCGGCTGGCCGCCGCGGGCCGTCCCTACCCGGGCTTCGCCGTCCGGATCACCGACCAGAACGGCGCGCCGCTGCCCACCGGCGAGGTCGGCGAGGTGCGGCTGCGCACCGCGGCCCGCATGCTCGGCTACCACGGCCGGCCCGAGGCCACCGAGCAGACCCTCCAGGACGGCTGGATCGTCACCGGGGACGCGGGCTACCTCGACGAGGAGGGTTATCTCTACCTCTGCGACCGGATCAAGGACACCATCATCGTCGCCGGTGAGAACGTCTATCCGGCCGCCGTCGAGAACGCGCTCGCCGCCCACCCGGCGGTCCGCGAGGCCGCCGCGGTGGCCGTGCCGGACGACCGGTGGGGCGAGGCGGTGCACGCCTTCGTGGTCCTGGAGCCCGGTGCCGAGGCCACGCCCCGTGAGCTGATGCTGGCACTGCGCGGCCGGCTCGCCGACTTCCAGCTGCCGGCCGGATACACCTTCGTCCCGTCGCTCCCGCGGAACGCCAGTGGCAAGATCCTCCGTCGTGAGCTGCGTCAGCCGTACTGGCAGGAACGCCAACGCCAGGTCAACTGACGGCGGTTGACGCCCCGTCCGCCGACCGACAAGGAACGAGACCGCCATGCCCCCCTCCGTGGTGACCATCCGCCGCGCGCTCAACACGACCTCGTACGTAGCGCCGCGCCTCGCCGGCAGATACGCCTTCCGGCTCTTCTGCGAGCCGACGGGCCGCGCGCCGGTGCGGCCGACGGAGAAGGAGGTGCACGAGGCGGCCGCGGTGGAGCGGATCGTGGTGGACGGCAAGCAGGTCGCCGCCTACCGCTGGGGCGACGGCAAGGGCGAGCCCGTGCTGCTGATGCACGGCTTCGCGATGCGGGCCAGCGCGCTCTGCGGCTTCGTGCCCGGTCTGCTGGAGCGCGGCCTCACTCCGGTCGCCTACGACGCCTTCGGGCACGGCGACTCCGAGGGCCGCAACACCACGCTGCTCGACCACCGCGCGCTCACCGCCGCGATGCACGAGAAGCACGGCCCCTTCCGCGCGATCATCGGGCACTCCTTCGGCGGCACCTGCGCGTACGACGCGGTGCGCGAGGGCGTCGGGGCCGAGCGGATCGTCTCCATCGGCGCTCTGTGCGACTTCCGCACCAGCTACGACACCTTCTGCGTCCAGCTGGGCCTGCGCGAGGGGCTCAAGAAGGAGCTCCACCGCCGCACGGAGGCGTTCTTCCGGCCCGAGACCGACATCTGGCGCCGCTTCTCCGTCTCCCACCGGCCCGAGCTGATCACCTCCCGGGCCCTGGTGATCCACGACCGCAAGGACCGGGAAGTCGCCTTCGCCGAGGCCGGGAAGATCGTGACGGCGCTCGGCGAGCGGTCCCGCCTGGTCGCCACCGAGGGCCTCGGCCACCGGCGCGTCCTCACCGACCCCTCGGTCATCGGACAGAGCCTCGACTTCGTCACCGGCGGTGACGCGTGAACCAGGGAGCTGCGGACATGGAGCTGCGCCGGCTGCTGCCGCTCGGCATGGGCACGTTCGCGATCGGCACCGACCTCTTCGTCACGGCCGGACTGGTCCTGCCGATCGCGCGGGACCTGGAGGTCTCGGTCGCCGCGGTCGGTCAGCTCGCCACCGTCTTCGCCGTCGCCTACGCGGTGCTCTCGCCGGTCCTCGCCGCCACCACCGCGCGGTTCTCCCGGCGGCAGGTGCTGCTCGCCGGGCTCGCCGTGTTCACGGTGGCCAACGCGTTCACCGCGCTGGCGCCCACGCTCGGCCTGGTGCTCGCCACCCGCGTGCTCGCGGCGGCCGGCGCCGCGCTCTACACGCCGACGGCCTCGGCCACCGCCAGCGCGCTCGTGGCGCCGGAACGGCGTGGCCGCGCGCTCGCCGTGGTGCTCGGCGGCCTGAGCGTGGCCACCGCGCTGGGCTCGCCGGTCGGTACCTGGATCGGCGGGACGTTCAGCTGGCGCGTGGTGTTCTGGCTGATCGCCGGGCTCGGCGCGGTGGCGCTGGCCACGGTCGCCGTGACCGTGCCGGCCGTGCGGCTGCCGCAGGCGCCGAGCCTGCGGGCGCGGCTCGAGCCGCTCGCCGACCGCGCGGTGCTCGCCGCGCTGGTCACCCAGGCGCTCACCTTCTCCGCCGGATACACCCTCTACACCTACCTCGGCCCCGCGCTGAGCGGGGCCACCGGCGGCAGCGCCGGGAGGCTGACGGCCGTCATCTGGGTGTGGGGCGTCGCCGCGGTCGTCGGCATCGTGGTGGCCGGACGGCTCACCGACCACTACGGCCCGCGCGCCATGATCTACCTCGGCATCGTGGGCATCGCGGCCTCGGTCGCGCTGACCCCGCTCGCCGACCTCACCTTCCCCGGCGCGCTGGTGTGGGCGGCGGTCTGGTCGGTGATGGCCTGGCCGGTGACCATGGGCCAGCAGCACCGGGTGATCACCGCCGCGCCGGCCTCGGCGCCGCTCGCGCTCGGCCTGCTGTCCTCGGCGCAGTACCTCGGCACCGCCGTCGGCGGCCTGGCCGGCGGGCTCGCGGTGAACTTCGCGGGCCGCGGCGCGATCGGCTGGACGGCCACCGGTTTCGCCCTGCTCGCGCTCGCCTTCACGGCCTTCACCTATCCGAGGAGCGCCCCCGTGACGTCCGGCGCTTCCACGGAGTCCGGTGCCCCGGCGGGGCAGGCTCCGGGCGAGCCGGCCGCGAAGGACGGCTGAGCGGCGCGTCGAACCGGCCGGCGGCGGCCACCCGGCGTCCGGTCACCGCCGCGGGCAGGGGAGAGCAGGAGACCACGCACCGTCGCGGAGGGCGGCGGACAACGGTGCCCCACCCGACCGGGACGTGACGTCGGGTGGGGCACCGTGGGGCGCCGGCGCGGTGTGGGGCGAGGGTGCGCGTCCGGCGAGGGACTACGCGGCGGTCTCCTTCTCCTTCGCCGCGGCGGCGTCCTTGTTCATGGTGGCGAACCGCGGCACGTACTCCAGGCCGGACAGCCGCTCGATCTCCTTCATCACCGCGTCCGTGACGCTGCGGCGCAGCCGGGCCTCGCCCTCCTTGCCGTGGTGCTCCGGGAAGGTGAGGGGCGCGCCGAAGTGCAGGTCGAACCGGACGGGCTTCGGCACCATCCGGCCGAGCGGCTGCACCCGGTCGGTGCCCACGATTCCGCACGGCACCACCGGCGCGCCGGTCGCCATGGCCAGCCAGCCCACACCGGTGCGGCCCCGGTACAGCCGGCCGTCCGGCGAGCGTGTGCCCTCCGGGTGGATGCCGAAGACCTGGCCGTCGTCGATGACCTCGCGCGCGAGCCCGAGAGCGGCGACGCCGCCGGGCCCGCCGTCCCGCTCCACCGGCACGATCCCGATGGCCCGGAAGAACGCCGCGCTCAGCCTGCCCCTGACGCCCTTGCCGGTCAGCCGCTCGGCCTTGCCGATGAAGCAGACCGGCCGGGACACGGCGAGCGAGATGAAGACGTGGTCGGAGAACGACAGGTGGTTGGCCGCGATGATGCACGGTCCGTCGGCCGGTATGTGGTGCACGCCGGTGATGCGCGGGCGGAAGGCGACGCGCATCACAAGGGACAGGAAGGCCCGCAGGAGTTTTCTGAACATGGTGCCTCGCAATCGCTCCACGGCAGTCTTCGGGAGGGTGTGGGAAGGGACGGTTCGGACCCGGCTGCGTGGACCGGCGTCAGCCGCACGCACCCGTCGTGTCGATGTCGTAGCTGCCGACCTTCGTGAAGAGCTCGGTCGGTACGCCGGCCAGCGGATCGGCGTCCGCGGCCGAACCGTCAGTCCGGGCGGCGCCGTCCGCCTCCGTGTCCGGATGGGCCCGGTGCAGCGCGGAGACGAACTCGTCGAGCCGGTCGAGGCCCCACAGCCGCTCGCGGCCGATGCGGAAGTAGGGCATGCCGAAGATGTCGTCCTCGTAGGCGGCCTCCAGCACGTCCACCGCCTCGGCGTGCGTCTGCGGAGCGCGCGCGGCGGTGAGCAGTGCGGCGCCGTCCAGACCGGCCGCGTCGGCCGCCTTGACGACGGCCTCCGCCTGGTTGATCGGCTCACCGCGGTGCCAGCGGGTCTCCACCAGCGCCCGGTACAGGAGGCGCTCCCGCCCCTCGCGCCGGGCCGCCAGCCACGCCAGGTGCGGCAGGTCCCAGTCCTGCTCGCTGTCGACGGGCCAGGCCAGCGGATAGCCGAGCCGGGTGGCGGTGCGCTTGACGTCACTCAGGATGTACAGGTGCTTGGCCTTGCTCATCGGCCGGTACAGCACCTCGGCGCCGCGCTCGCGCAGTGCCTCCCGCAGCTGCGCGTCCGGCTCCCAGAGCGGGTAGTAGTCGATGAGCTCGCCGGCCCGCGGGAACCGTCGCTCCAGCTGGTCGAGGGCCATCCAGCTGTACGGGCTGCGGAGGTTGAAGTACACCCTCGGGCGCCTGCGCGGTTTCATGCTGTCCTCCGTTACTCGCCCGTGCCGAGCGGCACGGGCGTGGCGTCGGCCAGGAACGCGGCGAGTTCGGCGGCGATCCGGTCGGCGTGGCTGATGTGGAAGCAGTGCCCGTAGTCAGGGCGGTAGGACACGGCCGCCGTCGGCATGGCCGCGGCCAGGGCCGCACCGCGGCGGGCGATCAGCGCGGGGTCCGTCTCGCCGACCAGGACCCGGGCCGGGACCCGCACGCCGGCCAGGTCGAAGGCGCCGGTGGCGACGAACTGGCGGAAGAGCACGCCGAGTCCGTGCTCGCCGACCCGGTTCAGCGCGGTGTCCACGATCGACTCGAAGAGCTGCTCGTCCGGCCGCTGGGCACGTGTGGACAGCGCGATCCGGATGCCGTCGGCGACCGCGACCCGGAAGGCGGCGCGGAACTCCCGTTCCAGCGCGGCGTCGACGGTGTCCGTCACCGGCCGGTAGAAGGGCGCGAACAGCACGGCTGCCGCCGGCTCGTGGCCGCGCGGTGCGCACAGCCACTCCAGAACGGCGTTGCCTCCGAGGGAGTGGCCGAGCACCGCGTGCACCGGTTCGCCCAGGCGGTCGACGGCGTCGCCCAGCCACTGCCCGGGGGTGCCCCGCAGCTCCCAGCCGTAGTCGTTCCCGGCCCGCCACGGCAGGTCGAGCGCGACCAGCCGGTGCCGGCCCGGCCACGCCGCAGCCAGTGGCTGCCACTCGCGCCAGCTTCCCTCGGCGCCGTGCACGGCGACGACCAGCGGTCCGCCGCCGCCGGTCAGCCGGTGCACGCCGACGCCGTCGGAGGCCGTCGGCGCGTCCACGATCACCGGAGCGCTCCCCGCCTGCTCCAGCCCCGCAGGACGACCACGCCGACTCCTCCCCCGGGATCGCAGGAGGTCACCACGGACACCTGGCCGTCGCGGCCCGGGTCGTCGCGGTGCAGGGCCAGGACGGCGGCGAGCTGTACGGCAGCGGAGGCGCCGCCGCAGTCGCCGAGCGTGTCGGCGGCCTTGAGCCGGTCGGGCCCGGCGCCGAAGACCGCGTCGACGGCGGCCTGTTCCACGGCGTCCACGCCCGAGAGGCCGCACTCGCCGGTGGCGACGGTGGTGACCTGCGCGGGGCTGACTCCGGCGGCGTCGAGCGCGGCCCGGACGTGCTGCGCCAGACCGTCGGCGGGCGCGGTGGACCCGCCGGACGCGTCGAAGTGGCCGACCTTCGTCGCGAGGATCTCGGCGTCCAACGGCCTGCCCGCCGCGCGGACCGCGTGCGCGTCCTCGGTGACCAGCAGCGCCGCGGCCTCGCCGAGCGGCGCCCGGGACGGTTCGCCGGCGTGCGCGTGGTGCTCCAGCCAGGCCCGGTGCGCGCTGAACTCCTCGACCGCGCCGAGCAGCAGCGTGCGGGCGTGGCCGCGCCGCAGCAGCGTTCCGCCGTAGCGCAGCGCCGACACCGCGGAGATCCGGCCCGCCGGAATGGTGGCGTTGACGCCGCGCAGCTGGTGCCAGATGGCGCAGCGGCTGGCCGCGCAGTTCATCACGCTGTTCGGGAAGAGCAGCGGCTCGACCAGGTACGGCCGGTCGTTGACCAGGGTCTCCCGGTCGAACTCGGCGATCGAGCGGAAGCTGCCCATGGTGTTGCCGAGGACGATGCCGGTCTCGTCGCGGCTCTCGTCGTCCAGCTGGACGCCGGAGTCGGCCAGCGCCAGGCCGACCGCGGTGACGGCGAACGCGGTGGTGCGGTCCAGGCTGCCGGTCCGCTTGCGGCCCAGGTGCTCGCGGACGTCGAAGTCGACGATCGCGTGGGCGGCCGGCTGCGGCAGCTCCTCGCCGAACATCGTGCCGACGTCCCGCAGACCGCTCTGTCCGTCCGTCAGCGCCTTGCCGAACTCGTCCGCGCCGACACCCGTGGAGGCCACGACGCCCCAGCCGGTCACCGCCAGTGTGCCGGCCATCAGGCGACCTCACCGAAGAGCGTGACGGCGTTGTTCCCGCCGAACGCGAAGCCGTTGTTCTGGACGACGCGCAGCCGCGCGGGCCGGGCGGCGTTCGGCACCGGGTCGATGCCGGCCAGCGCCGGGTCCTCGTGGCCGTAGTTGATGGTGGGCGGCATGAAACCTTCCCTGATGCCGAGTACGGAGGCGATGGCGCCCAGACCGCTCGCGGCGCCCATGGTGTGGCCGAGCATCGACTTGATCGAGCTCATCGGCGGCGGGGTCGGACCGAAGACGTCGCGGACCGCGTTGGCCTCGGTGAGGTCGTTGGCGGGGGTGCCGGTTCCGTGGGCGCAGATGTAGTCCACGTCGTCCGGGGTGACGCCGGCGTTGGCGTGGGCGCGGCGGATGCTGCGGGCGATGCCGTCCGCGTCGGGCGCGACCGGGTGGCGGGCGTCGCAGCTGAGGCCGTAGCCGAGCACCTCGGCGTAGATGCGCGCGCCGCGCTCCACCGCCGAGTCCAGGCTCTCGAGGAAAAGCGCCGAGGCCCCTTCGCCGGCGAGCACGCCGGTGCGGTCGCGGTCGAAGGGAGAGCAGGCGTCCTCGGCCATCAGGCCGCACCGGTAGAACCCGGCGTGGCCCCAGCGCACCATGGCGTCGGCGCCGCCGGCGATCATGTAGTCGAGTTCGCCGTCGGCGATCAGGTCGTAGGCGTTGCCGATGGTGTAGTTGCTCGCGGCGCAGGCCGCGGAGACCATCATGGAGTCGCCGGTGAAGCCGAGTTCACGGTGGACGGCGCTGCCGATCCGGTGGGTCGGCGCCTGGACCGCCTCGTGCGGCGCCATGTCCCCGAAGCCGCCGCGCACCCACTCCTCGGTGAGGCTCTGCAGCACCTGCGACTCGCCGGTGCAGGTGCCGATGCTCGCGCCGGACCGCGGGCCGGCGATGCGGTCGGGGTCCACGCCGGAGTCCTCGACGGCCAGCCGGGCGGCCGCGGCGGCGAACCGGCTCGCCAGCCCCCACTCCCGCGGGTCGAGGCGCCGCAGCAGCGAGGCCGGCTCGAAGTCGCGCACCTCGGCGCCCATGACGTGCGGGAAGCCGGTGGTGTCGAAACTGGTGATGGGCGAGACACCGCTCCGTCCGGCGCGCAGTCCGGCACCGAAGGCGGCGACGCCGATGCCGATGCTGGTGACGGGACCGAGTCCGGTGATGACGACGCGCCGGTCCATGGACTCAGTCCTGCCAGTTCGCGTGGTGGGCGACGACCTTGTAGACCGCGTTCAGGCTGGTCATGTTCGGCAGCTCGGTCTGCGGCAGCTCGATCTTGTACTTCTTCTCGATCCGGGCCAGCAGCTCGATGGCGCGCAGCGAGTCGCCGTCGTGGTCCTCGATGAAGTGGTCGTCGTCGCCGAGCTCCTCGGGCTCGATCTCGAGCGCGGCGGCGGCGAGTTCCCGGAGCTCCTCAAGATGCTGAACCTGCTGAGCCTGGGTCATGTCGTTCTCCAGTGAATAGATGTGGCGGTCCAGGAAATCAACCGTCAGATATACGGCGAGGAGAAGCTTAGCCGCGGCCCTCTTATTCCCCGCTAAAAGGCCGCTTTCCTGGGAACTCGGACGAGGGGGTGCAATCAATGGATCGGCCGAAATTAAGGAGCGTTTAAGGGCGCCCTCGGTAAGGTCGCCGTCAGCTCGGCGGATCGAATTCGGCACATCGGCACAGGGGAAAGGCAACCGACCATGAAGGGCCTCACCTCTGACGACGTCGTGGTAACCGGACTCGGCGCCGTGAGCTGCCTCGGTGCGGGCGTCGACGCGTTCTGGGCCGGACTGCGGGCGGCAGGCAGCCGTCCGGAGCCGCCGCCGGGCCTCGACGACCTCGTGCCCGGCGCGCTCTCCTACCGGGTCGCGGACGGCGTGACGGAGGCCGGCCGGTACGGCCGCGCGACCGCGTTCGCCCTGCACGCCGCACGTCAGGCGGTCGCCGACGCCGCGCTGACCGACGACGAGATCGCGGACATGGCCGTGGTGATCGGCACCGCGGCCGGCGAGACCAGCGAGCGGGAGGCCGCCCGGGACGGCGGCGGAGCGGACGCGTGGGCCCCCGTGTTCCGGGTCGCCTCGGCCGTGGGCGGCGAACTCGGCGCGTTCGGCAGCAACATCAGCGTCAGCAACGCCTGCGCCGCCAGCGGCTACGCGCTCACGCTCGCCATCGACCTGGTGCGCCGCGGCGAGGCGCGGACCGTGCTGGTCGGCGGGGCGGACGCGGTGGCCACGGTGCCGCTGGCCGCCTTCAGCCGGCTCGGCGCCAGCGACCCCGTCCGCTGCCGCCCGTTCGCCGCGGACCGCCGCGGCACCGTCTTCGGCGAAGGCGCGGCGATGCTGGTGGTGCGGTCCGCCGAGGCCGCAGCCGGCCGGCCCGTGTACGGCCGCCTCCTCGGCAGCGCCCTGAGCTGCGACGCCCACCATCCGACCGCGCCCGACCCGGCCGGCGACCAGCTGGTCCGGGTCGCGCGCGAGGCGCTGCGCGAGGCCGGACAGGAGCCCGCCGACGTCGACGCGGTGATCCCGCACGGCACCGGCACCCGCCAGAACGACACGGTCGAGGCCCAGGTGCTCGGCGAGGTCTTCGGCGAACGCCTGGGCGACGTACCGCTGTTCAGCCTCAAGGCGTTCATCGGCCACACCGCCGGCTCGGCCGCCGCGTTCTCCACGGTGTGCGCCGCGCTGATGGCGCGGCACGGCGCCATGCCCGCGAACATCGCGCTGGAGCGGCAGGACCCGGAGTGCCGGGTGTGGCTGCCGCAGACCGGTCCGACTCCGCTGACGCGGACGAACGTCCTGCTCAACGCCTACGCGTTCGGCGGGAACAACTTCTCCCTGGTGTTCGGGGGCGAAGGCCGGTGACGGCACGCGACACGGTGGCCGAGGCCGTCGTCACCGGCGTGGGGACGGTGGCCGCGCCGGCCGGAACGCCGCTGGACGAACCCTGGTTCGACTACCGCGCCCGGCTCGGCCCGCGCGGCTACAAGTACCTGCCCGACGCCTGCCAGTACCTGCTGGCCGCGGCGAAGGACGCCCTCGCGCGCAGCGGCGAGGACCTCGCCGGGGCCGCGGGGGCCGCAGAGGCCGCCGGGACCGCCGCTTCCGCCGGGGACGGACCCGCAGCTCTCGCCGGTTTCGCCGAGGAGCGGCGCGCGGCCGTCGTCGGGACCAACAGCGCGGTGGCGGCGCTGCACGCCGACATCGCCGAGGTGGTGCAGGCCCGCGGGATCAACCGGCTCAGCCCGATGCTCACGCCGTTCTTCTCCGTCAACCTCGTCGCCTCGCGGCTGTCCACCGAGCACCGGATCAAGGGCTTCAACACGACCGTCACCTCGCCGCGCGTGGCCGGCATCGAGGCGCTGCACGTCGCCGCCCGCGAACTCGCCGCCGGGCGCGGCGACCTGGTCCTCGCCGGCGTCACGGAGGCGTTCGACCCGGACCACGGCACGGCGGACGCCGAGGCCGGGTCCGTCGTGCTGGTGCTCCGCCCGCCGACCGACGCGCTCCGGCCGGGCGGCGCGCTGCTGCGGACCTCGCTGCGTTTCGTCCCGCCGGCCGCGCTGACGCGGGAGTCGGGCCGGCGGCGCGCGGACCGGGAGGTGCGCGAAGCCCTGGATGCGCTCGCCGAGGCCGGTAGCGCACCGGAGCGGATCCGGTTGGTGACGGACGGCTCGGCGGTGGCCGCCGCGGTCGAGGCGACGGTCCGCGACTGGTCGGCGCAGCGCGTACCGCTGTCGGCCGGGGCGGCCGGCGTCCGGGCCGGCGCGCTGGCGCCGATGGAAGTGGTCGCGCGCGACCTGCGTACCGGCGCGGCCGGTCCGCGGACGGTGGTGGCCGTAGCGGGCGAGGGCAACGTGGCGTTCGCGTCGGTGGATCCGTACCGGACGGCATAGCCGCCGCGGCGCGGACCGGATCCGCGCGCCACCGCTCATCAAGGAACGAAAGGGATGGACATGCTGTCATCGGTGAAGGGCGCGTGGGTCGTGATCCTCGGCGCCTCCAGCGGCATGGGCCGGGCCACGGCCCTGGCCATGGCGAAGGAAGGCGCGAACATCTTCGGCGTGCACCTGAGCACCGCGGCGCAGCATGCCGAGGTCGAGGAGCTCGTCGCCGAGCTGGAGGCCACCGGCGTCCAGGTCGCCTTCCACAACCGCAACGCGGCCGGCGACCGCAACCGCGCCGAACTCGTGGCGGAGATCGCCGCGGCGACCGGCCCGGGCGGCGTCCGCGTACTGCTGCACTCGCTCGCGTTCGGCAGTCTGCTGCCGTTCATCCCGACCGAGGAGCAGCCGGACGTGATCACGCCACGGCAGATGAACATGACGTCCGATGTGATGGGCCACAGCCTCGTCTACTGGACCAGAGACCTCTACGTGGCCGGCCTGCTGCCGTCCGGCGCGAAGGTGTTCACGCTGACCAGCCACGGCGACGAGCACGCCATGCCCAGCTACGGCGCGGTCGGCGCCGCCAAGGCCGCGCTCTGCGCCCATGTCCGCCAGCTCGCCGTGGAACTGGCGCCGTCCGGCGTCGCGGTCAACGCGATCCGGGCCGGCATGGCCCCCACGCCGGCCGCGCTGCGCATTCCCGGCAGCGAGGACCTGGCCCGGCGCGCGGCCGAGGCGAACCCGCACGGCCGGATCACGGAGCCCGAGGAGGTGGCGGAGGCGATCGTCATGCTCTCGGCCAGCAGCTCGTCCTGGCTCACCGGAAACGTCATCGGCGTCGACGGCGGCGAAGCGATCGTCTGACGGCCGCCGCGCGGCAATCCGCACCGAGCGCGGCCCGCCGTCATCAAGCGAGGAGAGGACGCAACCATGCAGGAGACATCCATGACGCCGGCGAGCGCACCCGTTGCCCTGGTCACCGGTGGTTCGCGCGGCATCGGCCGCGCGGTGGTGGAGCGGCTGCTCACCGACGGTTACGACGTCAGCTACTGCTACCGCAGCCGGCCGCAGGACGCGGACGACGTCGTCAAGCTGGCCGAGGACCACGGGCGGCGGCTGTTCGAGGCCGCCGTGGACGTCACCGACGAGCAGGCCGTCATCGCGTACCTGGCCCGGACCGCGGAGCGGCTCGGACCGCTCGACGCGGTGGTCACCAGCGCCGGGATCGTGCACGACAGCCCGCTGGCGACGATGAGCGCGCAGGCCTGGCACAGCGTCATCGACACCAACCTCACCGGGACGTACAACGTCTGCCGCGCGGCCGTGTTCCCCATGATGAAGCAGTCCCGCGGCACGATCGTGAACATCTCGTCGGTGACGGGCGTGTACGGCAACGCCACGCAGTCCAACTACGCGGCGTCCAAGGCGGGCATCATCGGCTTCACCAAGTCCCTCGCCAAGGAAGTGGCCCGGTTCGGCATCCGGGCCAACGTCGTCGCGCCCGGCATGATCGCAACCGACATGACGGACGGCATGAGCGACAAGGCGCGGACGAAGCTGCTCAAGCAGATTCCGCTGCGCCGTATCGGCTCGGCGGCGGAGGTCGCGGACGCGGTCTCGTTCCTGGCCTCCGAGCGGGCCTCCTACATCACCGGCCAGGTCCTGCAGATCGACGGCGGCATCAGCCAGTGAGGACACGATCGGGCACGGCCGCACCGATAAACCCGGGGCATTCATGACGCTAAAACCGGTCTTAATTTCCGCGATTGATTGCCGAATTACTGCCGGAGAATATTGAAAGCTCGGTTGCCAGGTCGATACGGTGGCGCCGGACGCGAGGGTTTTGAACTTTCTCTTCGTGATTTCACCTCTTCCGTCCCGTCGACCTCCGCCGATCGCGCACCGGGTCCACCTCTCTTTCGAAGGCTTATTGTCATGCATCTTCTCGTTCGCGGCGGCCCAGGCCGGCTGGTCGGTGACATACAGGTGCCGACGTCGAAATACCACGCGCACCGGGCGCTGATCCTGGCCTCGCTGGCCGACGGCGTGAGCCGCATCCACGGCCTGACCGAGGCGCGGCACGTCAAGTACACCGTGGAACTCCTGCGCGGTCTGGGCGTGCGGATCACGACCGAGGGCGACACCTTCGTCGTGCACGGCCTCGGCGGCGTCTACCGGCCGCGGCGCGCGTCCGTGTCGGCCGGCAGCTCCGGCACGACCCTCTACTTCATGATCGGGCTGGCGGCTCTCGCGGACCGGCCCGTCGCGGTGACCGGCCAGAAGTACTTCCGCAGGCGTCCGGTGGGCCCGTTGCTGGACGCCCTGCGGCAGCTGGGTGTGAACCTGACCTCCGCCGACGGCTGCCCGCCGGTGCAGGTCCGGCCCGGCGCGCCGGCCGGCGGCCATGTGCGGATCGCGGGCACGCTCTCGCAGTGGATCTCCGGGCTGATCCTGCTGGCGCCCTTCGCCGACGGGCCGACCGTCATCGAGGTCGAGGGCGAGCTGAACGAGCGCCCCTACCTCGAACTCACCGTGGCGATGATGCGGCGGTTCGGGCTGCGGGTGGACGTGTCGGAGGACTGGCGGCGCTTCGCCGTCGAGCCCGGACAGCGGGCTCGGGCACAGGACGTCACGCTGCCGCCGGACATCGGCTCCGCGGCCTTCGCCGTCGCCGCCGCCGCACTCCACCCGGCCGACGTCCTGCTGCGCGGCATCACCACGCTGGAGGGCGGACCGGCCGACCACCCCGAGGCCCACTTCCTGCGCGTGGCGCGGGACATGGGCGTCCCGATGGAGATCGAGCCCGGCCGCGGACTGCGCGTCCGGCACGACGGCGTGCGGCTGCGGGGCGCCACGGTCGACTGCCGGGACATGCCCGACATGCTGCCCGTCCTCGCGACGCTGGCCACCTTCGCCGACGGCGAGACCGTCTTCGAGCACGTCGCGCACACCCGCCTGAAGGAATCCGACCGGGCGGCCGCCATGACGCAGCTGAACGCCATGGGAGCCGGGCTGGAGCTGACCGGCGACACCCTGCGGGTACGCGGCACGGCCTCCCTCCGCGGCGCGAAGCTGTCGTCGTTCAACGACCACCGCGTCCTCATGGCCCTCGCCGTGGCGGCGACCCGGGCCGAGGGACCGTCCACCCTCAGCTATCCGAACGCCTACCGGATCTCGTACCCGGACTTCCTGACCGACCTGGGCAGCCTCGGCCTGTCCATGACCGTGGAGCGCTCGCCCGCGCGCACCGCGCCGGCCGCGGCCCGTGAACCCGCGGCCGCCGTGCCGGAGCCTTCGCGGACGCTGCCCGACAGGATCCGCGAGCACGCGGGGACCCGGCCGGACGGGACCGCCGTCGTGACCGCGCACCCGGACCACGAGACGACGCTCACCTGGCGGGAGCTCGCCGCGGAGGTGGACCGCGCGGCCGCCCTGCTGCTGCGTCTCGGCGTCGCGCCCGGCGAGCGGGTCGCCTACCAGCTTCCGAACCAGGCGGAGTTCGTCGTGATGACGCTGGCCGCGCTGCGCATCGGCGCGGTCTGCTGCCCGGTCATGCCGTTCTTCCGCGAGCGGGAGGTCGGCTTCGCGCTCCGCCGCTCCGGCGCCCGCGTCCTGCTGCTCGCCGAGACCTACCGGGGCCGCCGGCCGGCCGAGGAGCTGGCCGGTCTGCCGGCCGAGGACACGGCACTGCTGGAGCACGTACTCGTCCTGTCGGACTGCGAGGAGAGCGCTCGACTGCCGCGTACCGACGGCGCGTTCCGCTTCCACGACTGGCACGCGGCGCTGGCCGCCGGCGAGGTCGACGCCGCCGCGCTGGACGCCCGGACCCCCGAACCGACGGCGCTGGCGCAGCTGTTGTTCACCTCGGGGACGTCGGGCGAGCCCAAGGGCGCGCTGCACCGCGCGGACGTGCTGGCCCGCGCAGCGGCGGCCGAGATCCGCCAACTGGGCCTGGGAGAAGACGACGTGGTGTGGGTGCCGTCGCCGCTCGCGCACCAGACCGGCTTCCTCTACGGCATGTGGCTCGCGCTCGAACTGGGCGTCCCGCAGGTGCTCCAGGCCGAGTGGGACGCCAAGCGGGCGCTGTCACTGCTGCAGGAGCACCGGGCCACCTTCGTCCAGGCATCGACGCCGTTCCTCTCCGATCTGGTGCAGGTCGTCGAGGGCAGCGGACAGGCTCCGCCGGGGCTGCGGACCTTCGTCGCGGCCGGTACGGCCATCCCGCGCAGCCTCGCCGAGCGGGCGAGCCGCGTCATGGGCACCGCCGTCTGCGGCGCGTTCGGCACCACCGAGACCTGCCTCGCGACACTGAGCACGCCCGCGGACGCGCCCGCCGCGCGCTGGGGCACCGACGGCCGGGCGCTGGACGGTATCCGGCTGCGCGTGGTCGACGACGCCGGCCGGGTCCGGCCGGCGGGCGTGGAGGGCAACTTCGAGATCCACACGCCGACGGCCTTCGCCGGCTACCTCGACCGCCCGGACCTGACCGCGGACGCCTTCACCGAGGACGGCTGGTACCGCACCGGCGATCTGGCGACGCTCGACGCCGACGGCTACCTCACCATCACCGGCCGGGTGAAGGACGTGATCAACCGCGGTGGCGAGAAGGTGCCGGTCTCCGAGATCGAGCAGCTGCTGCACGCCCACCCGGCCGTCGCCGAGGCGGCGCTGGTGGCGATGCCCGACGAGCGGCTCGGCGAGCGCGTGTGCGCCTTCGTCGCGGTGCGCGACGGCGACCGGCTCGACTTCCCGTCGATGCAGCGCTACCTGGACCAGGGCCGGGTCGCCCGGCACTACTGGCCGGAGCGGCTGGAGGTCGTGGACAGCCTGCCGCGCAACGCCGCCGGCAAAGTACAGAAGTTCATGCTCCGCGACCGGGCGCGGAGCCTTGCTCCCCAGCGCGGCCGGAGCGTGGGAACACAACAGGAAAAGGTGAGTGGGGCGTGAGCCGGGACGTGGACTTCGCTGCTCTGTACGAGCAGGTCGAGAGCTGGGTGGAAGGGCCGGGTGAACGCTGGGCCGAGCGCATCGAGGCGTCCGGCGCGGTCCCCGAGGAGCTGTGGAGCGAGCTCAACGACCACGGCTTCCTGCGCATGGCCGCGCCGCTGGAGTACGGCGGCCTCGGCCTCGGCTTCGTCCGGTGGATGGAGCTGATGGAGGTCTTCTCCCGCTCCCACGGCTCGATCCGCATGATCGTGCACGTGTGCAACGGGATCTGGCGCAGCCTGGACGGCCACGCCACCGACGAGCAGCGCAAGCGGTTCGTCGTTCCCGCGGTGAACGGTGAGCTGAAGATCGCCTTCACGCTGACCGAGCCGGACAACGGCACCGGCGCCGACATCACCACCTCCGTGACCCGCGAGGGCGACACGTACTACCTGTCGGGCCGCAAGCATCTGATCACCTTCGGGATGCGCTGCGACTACTACCTCCTCGCGGCCCGCGTGGAAGGCAGCGCCGGCCGGGACGGGACGGTGGCGCTGCTCGTGCCGCGGCACGCCGCCGGTGTGCACGCGCAGGACTCCTCGCAGACCATGGGCGTGACGGGCACGGATCACGCGACCCTCACGTTCGACCGCACGCCGGTCCCGGTGGACCACCGCATCGGCGCCGAGGGCGACGGCCTGGACATCTTCCTCGGCGGCTTCCTGACGCCCTCGCGCATTTCCGTCGCGATGAGCTGCGTCGGTCTGGCCGAGCGGGCCCAGCGGCTCGCCCTCGAGTACGCGGGCCGGCGGGTCACCTTCGGAAAGAGGCTGACCGAGCGGCAGGCGATCCAGTTCATGCTCGCGGAGAACGCCACCGAGATCGAGGCGGCCCGGCAGCTGGTCCTGCACGCCGCCCGCAGCTGCGAGAGCGGGGCCGAGGACGCCTCGATGAAGTCGTCCATGGCGAAGATGCACGCGGTGACCATGCTCACCTCGGTGACCGACAAGGCGCTGCAGATCCACGGCGGTCGCGGCTACTGGAAGGACCATCCCATGGAACGCGTCTACCGCGACGCCCGCGCCCAGCGGTTCGAGGAGGGTACGAACGAGGTGCAGAAGGCCGTGGTCTTCCGCGAGCTGCTGAGCCGCGCGGCCCGTGCCGGAGCCGGCCAGTGAGCGCGGCGGAGGGCGGGCAGGTCTCGCTGATCACCGGCGCCTCGCGCGGCATCGGCCGGGCCCTGGCCCTGACCCTGGCGGCCCGGGGCGGCACCGTCTTCGTCAACTACAAGAAGAACGGCGACCTCGCCGAGCAGACGGTGGCCGACATCGACGCGGCCGGCGGCCGGGGCATCGCGGTCCAGGCCGACGTGGAGGACCCGGACGCGCTGCGCCTCATGTTCGACCGGGTCGCGGAGGAGACCGGGCGGCTGGACCACTTCGTCTCCAACGCGGCGGCGAGCGCGTTCAAGAACATCATGGACGTGAAGCCGCACCACCTCGACCGCTCCTACGCCATGAACCTGCGGCCCTTCGTGCTCGGCGCGCAGGAGGCGGTGAAGCTGATGGACCGCGGCGGCCGCATGGTGGCCCTGTCCTCCTACGGGTCGGTCCGCGCCTATCCGACCTACGCGACCCTCGGCGCCATGAAGGCCGCGATCGAAGCGTGGGTGCGGTACATGGCGGTGGAGTTCGCGCCGTACGGCATCAACGTGAACGCCGTCAACGGCGGGCTCGTCGAGTCGGACTCGCTGGAGTTCTTCTACGGCGTGCCCGGCATGCCGGCGATGCGCGAGGTGCTGGACCGCATTCCGGCGCGGCGTCCCGGGGCGGTCCAGGAACTCGCCGACACGATCGCGTTCCTGCTGGGCCCGGGTGCCGGATACATCACGGGCCAGACGCTGATGGTGGACGGCGGGCTCAGCGTCGTGGCGCCGCCGTTCTTCGCCGACGCCGGACCCGAGCTGGCGCTGCCGGACCGCCCGGTGCGCGATGTCTGACCAGCGGGTGACGTACGGACGACGCGCTCTGCCCGGCCGACCGCGGCCGGACGGCGCGGCAGCGAGCGAAGGAGACGCAGGGTGCCGCCAGCGGCGAAGGTAGTTCTGACCGGCATGGGGGCGATCACCCCGGTCGGCAACAGCCGGGAGAGCACGTGGACGGCGCTGCTCGAAGGCCGCTCCGGCATCGGGCCGATCACCCGCTTCGACGCCTCGGACTTCCGCACGCGGATCGCGGGTGAGGTGAAGGACTTCGACCCGGTCGCGCTCCTGGGCCGGAAGCGGGCGCGGCGCGCCGCCAGGCTGAGCCAGCTCGCGGTGGCCGCGGCGCGCGAGGCCGTGGAGGACGCGGGCCTGGTGATCGGCGCCGGAGAGGCGGAGACGGCCGGAGACCGGGTCGGAGCCGTCGTCAACACGGCGGTGTCCGGCATGGGCGAGATCGCCGAGGCGGTCGACCAGATGCACGAGGATCCGAGCGAGGTGGACATCTACTTCGTGCCGTCGGTGATCCCCAACATGGCGGCCTGCGAGGTGGCGATCGACCTCGGCGTGCACGGCCCGGTCACCGCGAGCGCGCTGGCCTGCGCCAGCGGAGTACACGCGCTGCTCGAGGCCCGGCGGATGATCCTGGCCGGCGAGGCCGACGTGGTCGTCGCCGGCGGGACGGACGCGTCGATCACCCCGGTGATGTTCGCGGGCCTGTGCAACATGGGCGCGCTCTCGCGCCGCAACGACCAGCCGGAGCAGGCCAGCCGGCCGTTCGACGCCGACCGGGACGGGTTCGTCTTCGGCGAGGGCGCGGTGGTCTGCGTCCTGGAGTCCGAGCAGCACGCGAAGGCGCGCGGCGCCCAGCCGTACGCCGAACTCCTGGGCGGCGCGCTGACCTCGGACGCGTTCCACGTGAGCGCGCCGCACCCGGACGGCACCCACGCGACGGCGGCGATGCGCAAGGCGCTCCAGGCCGGCGGTGTGGCGCCGGACGAGGTCGACTACGTCTGCGCGCACGGCACCGGAACCAAGGCGAACGACCTGACCGAGACCCGGGCCGTCCGCGAGGTGTTCGGAGCGCACGCCTACGACCTGCTGGTGAGCTCGCCGAAGTCGATGACGGGCCACCTCATCGGAGCCGCCGGAGCGCTGTCGGCGATGGTCGCCGCGCTGGCCATCCGCGACGGCGTGGTGCCTCCGACGATCAATCTGGACACGCCGGCCGCCGAGTGCGACCTGGACTACGTGCCGCACCGAGCGCGCAAGGCCGCGGTCGACACGGCCATTGTCGACGCCTTCGGTTTCGGCGGCCAGAACTGCGTGGCGGTGCTGCGCAGGCCGTGAACGGTGGCCCCGCGCGTGCAACGCGGTCCCGGGCGGGAGCGAGGACCGCGGTGCACGGGCGGAGGGTGCCACGAGAAGTCCGGTACGTGATCGGGCCACCGGGCCGCGGCCCGTGGTCGACGCGGTACCGGGAGATTCAGACGGCGTTGAGCGCGTGGGCGTCGCGTCCGTCCAGTGAGGGGTCGTGGGCGAGGATGGCGTACTGCAGCCGCTGGAGGCGGGGCGTCGGCTCGATGCCGAAGTCGTCCACCAGGTTCCGGCGCAGACAGCTGTACGTCGCCAGTGCCTCGGCCGTCCGCCCGCTCCGGTAGAGGGCGATCATGAGCAGGCCGTGCAGGTTCTCCGACGTGGAGCGGTTGTCGACGAGCGAGAACAGTTCGCCGATGATGGCCGTGTGGTTACCGAGTTCGAGTTCGAGTTCGAAGCGCTGCTCCTGCGCTAAGACGCGGCGTTCGTCCAGCTGCCGGCCGATCGAGTCGAAAGCCGGAATGTCCCGCAGGTCTTCCAGGGCCCGTCCGCGCCACAGGGCGATGGCCTGGCTGAAGATCTCCGATGCTTCCTCTTTGCGTCCCGACTCGCGGAGTTCGCGCGCTTTCGCCAGCAGGATTTCCAGTTCGTTCACGTCCAGCGTCACGCCGGAGAGGTTGAGCTGGTATCCCGGAGGACGGGTGGCCAGGACCGACATGGCGTCGAGTCCGATGTCCTGCAGGTGCTTTCGGAGCTTGGAGATGTAGACGTGGAGCGCGGTCGAAGCGGTTTGTGGTGGGGCGCCGGACCACAAAGCATCGATGAGCTGACTTGAGGAGACCACTTCGTCGCGATTGGCGCAGAGATAGGCGAGAAGGGACCGAAGCTTCATTGCTTTCGGTGCCACCTGGTATCCATTGGATGCTTTTATCTCAATGGGGCCGAGCATCTGGAACTTCAACATTCCCCCTGTGTAGTTCCGTGCGCGTAGCGTATAAGTATCGTACACGCCACACGGTTCTTGATCCTTAATGTAGGTGGGGCGGATGGTCAAGGGCCGTCTGCGAGCTTGAAGGAACATTTGAGGTTACCCGGAGGTAACTTCGCGTGGCGTGCGGCCCGGAGGCAGCCGTGTTCGCCCGCTTCTGTCGTGAGATGCCATGACGTTTGCGGACGGTCCCCGGCCGGCCTGTCAACGCGGTCTCTACATACGGGGGTTGAGCCGGTCGGTGCGCACGGATGCCGGTCCCGGTGGCGGTCGGCGGCGCCGGCGCGCACGGCGGCTACAGCATTCTGAGCAGCAGCAGGGCGAGATCCGTGCCCGGCGAGCCGAGCTCGCCCCGGTAGCGCCGGAGAACGCTGTTCTCCCAGGACAGTGCTTTCCGCGGACGTCCGTCGGCGACGCGCAATTGCTCCAGGCGTGCGGACGCGGCGCTCCGCCTGCGCACCAGGTGAATGATGGCGTCGTCGATGTCCGCGATCAGACGCTGCTGCGCCTCTGCGTCAAGAGGTGGCGGGTCGCTTTCGTGTCGCGATTTCGTTCTCGCGGTGTCGTCCACTCTCATGCGAAAGATTCCATGATCTCGTCTGCTCCGCGAGGAATTTAATACGGCGACCCGGTTACTTGCCAGATATCGCCGCTGCCGCCGCCGGATTCGCTTGGCGCGAACGAGGGCTGTGCGGCTCTGTTGGACCGGACCTGCCAGCTTACCGCTGCTCACTAAAGGTCGACTTAACGGCCGGTAAGGCCGGAGGGACATGGCTGGCAGGCGGGCTATTTCATTGCGTATCGGCTTCCCGGATGGTGTTTTTTAAGTCCAGTTTTAGGGCGTCTGGATTATGGTCGTGCGGAACCGGCGGACTGCATCCGGGGTGTGTCCATAAAGCTGCTGGGCGGCTCGGAAGGGCGCATGACTACGAGGAGAGAATGATGCTCGACAAGGTGTTGGACCGGCTGCACGACCCAGCGGTCTATGCCCTTCCCGCCATGGCGCTGCTGATCATTATCGAGATGGTGGCGATCAAGTTCAGCGACGACGAAGAGCAGACGGGATACGACCTCCGGGACCACCGGACGAGCATCCTCACGGGCTTCGGGGCGCTGGTCTCCTCCACGATCCTGCGCAGCATCGCACTGGCGCTGTACTTGCTCGTCTACGAGTACCTCGCGCCGTGGCACCTGCCGACCGACTCGTGGATGACCTGGGTCGTCCTCTTCTTCGGCGTCGAGCTGCTGCTCTACGTCTACCACCGCGCGTCGCACGCCATCCGGCTCATCTGGGCCGGCCACCAGGTCCACCACTCCAGCCAGTACTTCAACCTGTCGACCGCGCTGCGCCGCAAGTGGGCCCAGTGGTTCGAGAAGGCGATCTGGTTTCCGCTGCCGCTCCTCGGCGTGCACCCGGCCCTCGTGTTCACCATGCACTCCGTGCACCTGGTGTACGGCCTCTTCGCGCACACCGAGAAGATCGGCAAGCTGCCCCGTCCGATCGAGTACGTCTTCGTCACCCCCTCGCACCACCGGGTGCACCACGGCACCGACCCGGAGTACCTGGACAAGAACTTCGGCAGCATCCTGATCATCTGGGACCGGATGTTCGGCACCTTCCAGCCCGAGCTCCAGCGTCCGACGTACGGCCTGACCAAGCAGCTGAACAGCTACAGCATGTGGCAGGTCCAGATGCACGAGTTCATCAACATGTCCCGTGACGTGCGCGGGGCCCGCACGTTCAAGCACAAGCTCGGCTACGTCTTCGGCCCGCCCGGCTGGAGGCCGGCCGAGGAGCGGGAGGACAAGGGCGGCACCGGCGCCGAGCCGGCCGGCGTCGTCGCCACCGGGCAGTCCAGCGAAGCGCTCACATGACGATGCCCACTCCTTCCGGCCCACGGCGGGACGGGCAGCCGTCCCGCCGTGGCCGGACGGGAATGCGTGGCCACCCGTGGCTGACCCTGACCACTCTCTCCGTCGGCGCGATGATGGTGTCGCTCGACGGAATGATCGTCACCGTCGCCCAGCCGGCCATGCAGTCCGACCTCGGTGCCGATCTGACCGGCATCCAGTGGGTGACCAACGGATACCTGCTGGCGGTCGCCGCGCTGCTCATCACCGCGGGCAAGATGGGCGACCGGTTCGGACACCGCAGGATCTTCCTCGTCGGCGTCGTCGGCTTCACCGGAACGTCGGTGGCGATCGGCCTGTCGACACAGCTCGGCTGGGTCGTCGGCCTGCGGGTCTTCCAGGGCGCGTTCGGCGCGCTGATGCAGCCGGCCACGCTGGGACTGCTGCGCAGCGCGTTCCCCGCCGACCGGCTCAACATGCCGATCGCGGTGCGCAGCGCGGTCATCGCCGCCTCCACCGCGGCCGGCCCGGTCGTCGGCGGCCTGATCGTGCAGAAGGCGGACTGGAGCTGGGTCTTCTTCCTCAACGTGCCGCTCGGCGCGCTGGTGCTGTGCCTCGGCGCCGCGGTGCTGCGCGGCGGCCGGGCCGACGACGCGGCCGGCCGGTTCGACCTCGTCGGCACGGTGGTGCTGGCCGGGGCCCTGTGCTCGTTGGTGTGGGGCCTGACGCTGGTTCCCGACCAGGGCTGGTCGCATCCCGGGACGGCGGCCTACCTGCTCGCCGCCGCCGTGCTCGCCGGCGGTTTCACCTGGTGGCAGCGGCGCGCGGAGGACCCGCTCGTCCCGCTGCGGATCTTCCGCTCCGCCCGCTTCTCCGTCGGGGTCGTCACGATGACCGTGATGGGGTTCGTGATGGTGGGCGCACCGTTCGTCCTGGTCTTCTACCTCCAGAACGTGCTCGGCCTGACGCCCGCCCGATCCGGCGTCCAGGTGCTCGGACTGACCCTGCTGATGATCGTCGGCGCGCCGCCGACGGCGATCTGGATCAGCCGCTCCGGCCCCCGGACACCCGTGGTGCTCGGTCTGGCCGTCACCACCGTCGCGATGGTGGCGCTGTCCCGACTCGACGCCGGGACCAGCACGCCGAAGATGACGTTGTTCTTCTTCGTCCTCGGGCTCGGCTTCAGCCCGATCATGATCGGCGGCACCAAGCTGGTCATGAGCAGTGCTCCGGTGGAACTCGCCGGAGTGGCGGGCGGCATGCAGCAGACCGCCATGCAGATCGGCGGCAGCCTCGGCATCGCCTCGGCCGGCGCGATCGTCGCCTCGCACGCCGCGGCAGCGCTGCCGGGGCGGCTCGCGGCGGCCGACGTCACGCTCGGCCCCGGCCAGGCCGAGGAGGCGGTCCGGGCAGCGGCGGTGGGCCGGCCGCCGGAGCTCGGCGCGAGCGGCGCCGCGCAGGAGCTCCTCACCGGCATCAGCCACGGGGTGTTCCTGGAAGGCATGCAGTACGCGCTGCTGGTGACCGCCGCGGTGGCCGCCTTCGGCGCCCTGGCGGGCCTCGCCGCCAAACCCGAGAAGGCGGCCGCCACGACCCGGGAGGAGACCGCCGACCAGACCCCGGACGAAACCGCCGCCGGGACGCGCGGATGACCGGCCCCGGAACCGGCCGCGAAGGACCCTCCCGCCGCTGAACCGGTCCTTCGGCACGGCGCCGGACGCCACGGGACGAGTCCCGCCCGCGCAAGGCGCCACCGCGCTGTACCTCTCACCGACCGCACTACGTGGGCTGCCCCAATGGTGTTGTGCCGCCCCTCACGCATTAGGAGAAACGGCATGAGTGCCGCGACGACAGAAACGAACCAGGCAAGCATCGCCCCCGGCGCGCGACAGCTCCGCGACCTGTTCGCCCGGCCCGGCGCGGTGCGCATCGCCGGCGCCCACAACCCGCTCGGCGCACGGCTCGCCGAGCGCGCCGGCTTCGACGGGGTCTGGTCGAGCGGCCTGGAGGTCTCCGCCTCCCAGGGCGTACCCGACACCGACATCCTCTCGATGAGCGAACTGCTGGGCGTGGCCTCCTCGCTGGCCGCCGCCGTCCGCGTCCCGGTCGTCGCCGACTGCGACGCCGGCTACGGCAACGCGCACAACGTGATGAACATGATCCGCCGCTACGAGGCGGCCGGGATCGCCGCGGTGTCCATCGAGGACAAGCGGTTCCCCAAGGTCAACAGCTTCATACCGGGCCGGCAGGAGCTGGCGCCCGTCGGCGAGTTCTGCGGCAAGCTCGCCGCCGCCAAGGCCGCCCAGCGCACGCCGGACCTCATGGTCATCGCCCGTATCGAGGCGCTGATCGCGGGCTGGGGCATGGACGAGGCGCTGCGCCGCGGCGAGGCCTACGCGGAGGCCGGCGCCGACGCCGTGCTCATCCACGCCAAGGGCAGCTCGCCGGAGCCGATCCTCCAGTTCCTCGCCGAGTGGAGGCTCCCGACGCCGGTGGTGGTCGTACCCACGACCTACCACACGATCACCGCCACGGAGCTGGCCGAGGCCGGCGCCAAGCTGGTCATCTACGCCAACCACGGGCTGCGGGCCGGCATCAGCGCCGTCACCGACACCTTCGCGTCGATCCTGCGCGACGACCGGACCACCGGCGTCGAGAGCAGCATCGCCCCGCTGGCCACCGTCTTCGACCTGCAGGGCATGGCCGCGCAGAAGCGGCACGAGGCCGAGTTCATCACGCCCTTCGAGTCCCGCGCCCGCTCCGTCGTCGTACCGGGCGCCGCCGACGCGGCCGCCGGGGACGCCGTGGCGCTCCTCGACCACCAGACGTCGGCGCTGCGCCGGTCCGGCATCGAGTCGGTGGCCCTCGCCACGTCCGCCGACGCGCCCGAACGGCGTCCGCAGGACGTGTCGGTCCTCGCCGAGCACACCGACGCGGCCGGCGCGCTGCTCGAACTGTCCGGCGCCTACCTCAGCGGCACCGTGGTGGTCTCCGGCGACGCCTTCGTCGAGAGCGAGCCGCTGAGCAGGCTCACCGCGGCCGGCGCCGCCGGCAGCGACATCGCGCTCCTCGTCGACGTCTCCGCCGGCGCGGCACCGCGCGCCGACGCCGTGCCGCTGAGCCTCAACTCCGCGACGCGCGAGGGCCGCAGGATCGCCGGCAGCGACGGCAGCGACGTGGTCGCGGTCGGCCGGGACGGGGCCGACGGCGAGTTCGCCGGCGCCGCCGCCTTCTCGCCGCAGGGCTTCGCCGCGCTGCGCGCCGCCGCGGAGAAGCGCCGGGCCAACTCGCAGCAGGCCAGCCTCGCCGACCTGGTCGCCGACCTGGTCGAGGCCGGCCACCGGGTGCGCGCCGTGGAGATCGCCTCCGGCTGGCTGGAGCTGCGCACCGCGGACGACGCCCGCCGCGCCACCGCGCTGCTCGCCGGCGAGGAGGCACAGCGGTGAGTACCGCCACCGTGCCGAGGCTCGCGGCGCGCAGCGTCGTCGACCTGCTCCACGACCGCGGCTTCGGCCCGTTCACCGGAGTGCCCTGCTCCTTCCTCGGGCCGGTCATCACCTGTCTGGAGGCCGAGCACCCGCAGGACTACGTCATCGCCGCGAATGAGGGCGAGGCGGTGGCCATCGCGGCCGGCGCCCGGCTGGCCGGCCGGCACCCGGTCGTCATCCTCCAGAACTCCGGCCTCGGCAACACCGTCAACCCGCTCACCTCGCTCTGCCACACGCTCCGGCTGCCGGTCCTCCTGCTGGTCACCTGGCGCGGCCGGCCCGGCAGCCCGGACGAGCCGCAGCACGAGCTGATGGGCCGGATCACGCCGGACATGCTCACCGCCATGGACATCCGCAACGAGGTGCTGCCGGACGACCCCGAGGTGTTCGCGGAGCGGCTGGACGAGGCGGCCGCGCACATGGCGGCCACCGGCCTGCCGTTCGCCTTCATCGTGCCCAAGGGCGCCATCGCGCCGTACCCGAAGCCGGCGGTACCCGCCGCCGAGCCCGCGCCGCCGCTCATGCGCCGGGCCGAGGCGATCGGCGAGGTGGTCCGCGCGATGGACCCGCGGACGCTGCTCGTCGCGACCACCGGCAAGACCGCCCGTGAGCTGGAGTGCGACTGGGACCGGCCCGAGAACCTGTACGTCGTCGGCTCGATGGGCTGCGCCTCCAGCGTGGCCCTCGGCGTGGCGATGCATACCGACGACCGGCCCGTCGCCGTCCTCGACGGCGACGGCGCGGCCCTGATGCGGCTCGAAGCGCTGACCACCATCGGACGCGAGGCCGGCACGGACCTCTGCCACATCCTGCTCGACAACGAGTCGTACGAGTCCACCGGCGCCCAGCCCACCGCGTCCGCCGGCGTGGACTTCTGTGCCGTCGCGACCGCCGTCGGCTACCGGGCCGTCAGCGACGTGTCGGACGCGCGGAGCCTGCGCGAGGCCGTGCTGCGCGCCCAGCGCGACGGCGGCGCCCAGCTGATCCGCGTGCGGATCGCCGTCGGTTCGGACCCGAACCTCGGCCGCCCGGCCCTCCGTCCGCCCCAGTCGGCAGCACGGTTCATGGAGGCGATCACCCAGTGAGCCACGACCGCGACACGGCCGCGCCGCAGCGGCTGGTCCTGATGAACCCCGGACCGGTCATCACCGACGACCGGGTCCGCTCGGCGCTCGCCGGACCCGACATGTGCCACCGCGAGCCCGAGTTCTCCGAACTCCTCACCCGGGTACGGGACAAGGTCACGCGGATCGCCGGCGGCGACGCGCGGCACACCTCGGTCGTCCTGACCGGCTCCGGCACCTCGGCGGTGGAGGCGGCCATCAGCTCGGCCGTGCCCGACGGGGGCGGCCTGCTCGTCCTCGACAACGGCCACTACGGCGAGCGGTTCGCCCACATCGCCGCCGCCCACGGCATCCGCGCCCACCGGCTCGAACACGGCTGGGCCACCCCGCTCGACCCGGCCGCGGCCGAGCGGGCGCTGGTCGCCGACCCGGGGCTGACCCACGTCGGCGTGGTGCACCAGGAGACCAGCAGCGGCATGCTCAACGACGTCGCCGCGGTGACCCGGATCGCCCACGCGCACGGCCGCGAGGTGATCGTCGACGCGGTCAGCAGCATCGGCGCCGAGCGCGTCTCCCTGGCCGAGGACGGCGTCGACTGGCTCGCCGGCTCCGCCAACAAGTGCCTGGAAGGCGCCCCGGGGCTGGCTTTCGTCAGCGCCGCCAAGGCCGCCTTCGAAGGCCTCGGCGCAGCGCCGAAGCGCGGCTACTACCTCGACCTGCACCGGCACTACCAGGCGCAGGAGAAGGCCGTCGCGCCCGCCTTCACCCCGGGCATCCCGGCCTACTACGCCTTCGACGCGGCGCTCGATCTGGCCCTCGCCGAGGGCTGGGAGGCCCGCCACGAGCGGTACACCGCGCTGGCGCGACGGCTGCGCGCCGGACTCGAGGCGCTCGGCCTGGAGATCCTCCTTCCGCCGGAGCAGCGGGCCGCGGGACTGACCGCCGTCCGCATTCCGGAGGGCAGCAGTTACGCGGAGCTCCACCGCGGCCTGCGGGCGGAGGGCTTCGTCATCTACAGCGCCCAGGAGCGGCTGGCCCGGGACTTCTTCCGGCTGTCGACCATGGGCCGCATGACGGAGGCGGACGTCGACCGCTTCCTCGTGGTTCTCGCCGGCCTGCTGCCGTCCCGGCACTGACCCGTTTCCCGCCAGCTCCGCTCATCCACCGAGTGAGGTACTACGTGACCACCCCTGAGGGACCGGACCGGTCCGCACCGTCGGCGGCGCCGTACCGGCTCGCGCTCGTCGGCGGTGGGCCCAGGGCGACCTACGTCCTGGAGCGGCTGTCGGCGACGGCCGGCAGGCTCGAGCCGGGCCGGGGCCTGGAGGTGCGCGTCTTCGAGCGGACCGGCGAGTTCGGTGCCGGCCGGGCGCACAGCCCCACCCAGGTCCGCACGAGCTACCTCAACCGGATCGGCAGCCAGGTGAGCTTCGCGGCCGACGAGACCGTCGCCGGCGCCGGCCCGCTGCGTCCGGCGGCGCAGCGGCCGACGCTCCACGAGTGGTGCCGGCGCCGTTTCTCGGAGACCGGCGATCCGGACTTCGACCTGGGCCCGGAGGACTGGCCCCGACGGTACGTGCACGGGCTGGCGTTGCGGGACATGTTCGACGTCTACGCCGCCGACCTGCGCCGCCACACCGGCGCGGAGCTCCACCTGCACCGCGCGGAGGTCACGGACGTCGAGTCCCACGGCGCGGAGCTCCGCGTGGTCACCGCGGACGGCTCCCGGTACCCGGCCGACGAGGTGCTGCTGCTCACCGGCCACTCGTACCACGACGCCCGGCGCAGCCCGGCCGGCGGCCGCCTGGCCCGTCTGACCGCAGGCAGCGCCACCCGGCACGTCCCGCACCCGTATCCGATGGACGTGGAGCTCGACGCGGTCGGCTGCGGTCCGCGGGCCGTCGTCGGCTGCGCCGGCATGGGCCTCACCGCCATCGACACCATCCTCCACCTGACCGAGGGCCGCGGCGGCACGTTCGCCGAGGGCGACGGCGGCACCCTGGTCTACCGGCCCGGCGGTGCGGAGCCCGCGGGCATCGTCGCCTTCAGCGGCTCCGGGCTCTTCACCTTCGCCCGGCCCGACAACCACAAACCGAGCGACGGCTCCGGGGACCATCCGGGCACGTTCCTCACCCACGAGGCGATACGCCGGCTCCGGGCCGGCGTCGGCCGCCCGTACCCGGAGAGCGGGACCGGCCGGCAGGCGCAGCTCGACTTCGAGCAGGACGTACTGCCGCTCGTCGTCCTGGAGATGGCGCACCTGCACTACGTCACGCTCTTCGGACCCGGCGCCGCGCTGCTCCTGACACAACGCGCGCTGCCGGACTACCTCGCGTTCCTCGCCGGCGCGCTCGACCACGGCGACGGCCCGGAGCGGCTGCTCGGTCCGCTGGAGCGCGCGGTGGACGAGGTGACCGAGGTGCTCGAGTCCGTCATGCGCGGGACCGTGCCGGTCGAGGCGGTCCGGAAGTCGGTCTCCTGGCCGGTGCGGGACGTGCTGCTGCACTGGGCCGGGACGGTGTTCGGACCGGCGGCGGAGCGGGAGGTCGGCCGCTGTCTGGACCGTGCGTCGGCGCCGAAGATGGTGCTCGACGGCCTCGGTTCGCCGTCGGCCCTGGAGACCGGCGTCGGCGGCAACCGCTTCAACTGGCGCCGTGCCGTCCAGCCGGTGGGCCCGCGGCACGGCCCCGCCGGATTCGGCGCCGAGGTGCGGGACTTCATGGCGCGCGACCAGAAGTGGGCGCGTCAGGGAAACCTGCGCAACCCGCACAAGGCGGCCTCGGACGGCGTCTGGCGAGACCTGCGCTCGGTCATCTCGTACGCCGTGGACGACGCCGGCCTCACGGCCGCGTCCCAGCGGGTCTTCCTCGAACGCTACGTACGCCACCACAACCGGCTGGCCAACGGTGCGGCGCCGGAGATCATGGCGAAGATCATGGCGCTGATGGACCACGGGCTGCTGGACGTCGGTGCCGGTCCCGGCGCGCGGCTGCGTCTGGACGAGCGCACGAACCGGGTCGTGGTCGAGGGCGCGCACCACGCGTTCTCGCGGCCGGTCGACGTGCTGGTCGACGCCCGTATCCATGCCTTCGATCCGGAAGCGGACGTCCTTCCGCTCTACCGCAACCTGCTGGCCCGCGGCACGGTCCGGCTGTGGCGCAACGCCGCGGCCGACGGTGCGGACTTCCGTCCGGGCGGCCTCGACCTGACGCCGGAGTTTCACCCGGTCCGGTCGGACGGCAGTGCCGAGCCGCGGATCACGGTCCTCGGTGTGCCGTCCGAAGGAGCGCGTTCCTTCCTGCTGTCGGCGCTGCGGCCGAATGCCAACCACTACGTGATGCGCGACGTACTGGTCTGGCTCGACGGCTTCTGGCGCGCACTGGACAGCGGCGGCAGCCGGACGTCCTAGCCTCCTGAGCCTCCCGCGTGTTCCGCGCTCCGTCTCCGGCCGCGGGCCGGGAGCGAGGACCGGACACCGGCCGCCCGGCTCGTCACCACCGGCCGGTGTCAGCGGGTCCCGAGACGCTGCCGCACCGCGCGTCGAGCGCGTCCGGGGGCCCGGTCGTCACGATGGAGTTGCAGGGAGTGGTTGAGGGCCAGCATGATCCCGAACAGCTCGTACACCAGTTGGTCGGGGTCGGTGTCGGCCGGCAGGTCGCCGACGGCGACGGCGCTTCGGATGTGGATGCCCAGGTCGCGGCGCCAGAGCGAGTCCAGGCCGGCGATGGCGTCACGCACCGGTCCGCCGCGGCCGTCGAACTCCGCCGCCACGGCCGTGAAGAAGCAGCCGCCCGGCAGCAACGCCCGTTCCAGGTATGAGATCCATGCCTCGCACAACGCGCTGAGGCGTGCCAGTCCCGGAGACGCGCCCCGGGCCCTCTGCGGCACTTCGCGGGAGAACATCTCCGCCGCGGCGTCGACGACGGCGAGTTGCAGGCCCTCCTTCGTGCCGAAGTGACCGAGCACCCCGGCCTTGCTCATCCCCAGTTCGGTTGCCAGCCGGCCGATGGTCAGCCCCTCCAAGCCGTCCACGGAGGCGAGAGCCAGGCCACGGTCGACGATGCGCTGTCGGGTGCGGCCGGCCTCGAGGACGGAGTTGCGAGGGCTCATGACACGGCATGATAGCCGCTCGCCCGCACTTTAGCTTCCGGTCGATCGGTTGCTATATTCCGGCGAGCTCCGCCCGAACGACCACCCAGACCGACCGAGGAGAACCATGCCGGGGAACCGTATCGCCGCGATGGGGCACCACCAGCCGTCCCGAGTGCTGAGCAACGCGGACCTGGAGCGGTTGGTGGACACCAGCGATGACTGGATCCGCCGGCGAACGGGGATCGCCGCCCGCAGGATCGCGGGTGAGGACGAGTCCGTGACCGACATGGCCGCGGCCGCCGCGGCCAAGGCTCTGGCCGCCTCCGGTCTCGCACCGGAGGAGATCGGGTTCGTGACCGTCGCGACCTGCTCCGCCATGGATCGCTGCCCCTCCGTCGCCGCCCAGGTCGCCGCTCACCTGGGGATCCCGTCCGCCGTCTGCTTCGACCTGAACAACGGCTGCGCAGGCTTCACCACGGCCCTGGCCGGCGCGGACCACGCACTCAAGGCGGGAGCAGCCCGGCACGCCCTCGTAGTCGGCGCCGAGAAGATGTCCGACGTCACCGACTGGAGTGACCGCAGGACGTGCGTCCTCCTGGCCGACGGTGCGGGCGCGGCGGTGATCAGCCCGACCGAGGCGGACCACGACGGCATCGGCCCCGTCGTCTGGGGCTCCGACCCGACCCGCGGCAACGCGGTGCGGCTGCGGGACAGCTGGCAGCCGAAGTTCGCCCAGGAGGGGCAGACGGTCTTCCGCTGGGCCACCACCGAGCTGCCGGCCTTCGTCGAGGACGCCTGCCAACGTGCCGGTATCGCCACCACCGACCTCGCCGCAGTCGTCACCCACCAGGCCAATCTGCGGATCATCGAGGCACTGACCCGACGCCTCGCGCTGCGCGACGACGTCGTGATCGCCCGGGACGTCGTCGACTCGGGCAACACCTCCGCCGCCTCGGTCCCGCTCGCGCTGTCCAAGCTCGTCGAGCGCCGCGAGGTACCCGTTGGCGCCCCCGTGCTGCTGTTCAGCTTCGGCGGAGGCCTGTCCTGGGCCGGCCAGGTCGTCGGCTGCCCCTGAGGCCGCCCCGGTGCTCCGGACAGACCCCGGCCGGCGGCCGGCCGCCGAAGGCACCGCACGGGGCCGTGGGGCATGAACGCGAGAAACCCCGGACGGAGACCGTCCGGGGTTTCTCGTTTCGCGGTGGCTGGGGCCGGGGTCGAACCGGCGACCTTCCGCTTTTCAGGCGGACGCTCGTACCAACTGAGCTACCCAGCCACGCAGTTCGCCGAGGCGATCTGCAAGCGGTCCTGACGGGATTTGAACCCGCGGCCTCCACCTTGACAGGGTGGCGAGCACTCCAAACTGCTCCACAGGACCAAGCTGCGGTGTCCGGAAATCCTGACACCTGATGTTGAGCGTGCCCCCAACGGGATTCGAACCCGTGCTACCGCCTTGAAAGGGCGGCGTCCTAGGCCGCTAGACGATGAGGGCTATCGGCCCGCCTGGGCGCTTCTCAGCGCGTCGGGGACGTGAGAAGCATATGGGATGGCGGGAGGTATCGCCAAAACGGTTTACGGAGTGCCGGGGGCGCGGCTGCCCGGGGCGGAGCGGGAGGGGCCGCCGGGGGAGGGGGACGAGCCGGTGGGGGACGGGCCGGTGGGGGAGGGCGACGGGGTCGCGCCCGGCTGGTTCTCCTTCGGCAGATGACGGCTGACCTCGGCCGTCGTCAGGCCGAGACCGCCGAGCTTGATCTCGTCCCAGGCCTGGAGGCGCCGGGAGTCCCGGTCGAAGTAGAGGATCGACGCCTGGATCGGGTCCGGGTACTTGCCCTCGACCGCGCGCAGACCGCTGCCGCCGGTGGAGCCCTCGGTGCGCAGCCGGGTGCCGTACTTCATGACCTCCATGTCCTCGTGGTGGAGGTGCCCGGCGAGCACCAGCGGAACGTCGCCGTCGACCTCGCGGGCGGCCGACGGCTCGTGGGCGACGGCCACGTCCACCGGGGTGCCGGCCGCGCTCTGGTCGCGCAGGGCGGAGGCGAGGCGGGCGCCGGCCAGTTCCTGGGAGGCCTCGGCGCCGTCCGCCTTGGAGCGGTCGGGGGTGTACTGCGGGTCGCCCATGCCGGCGAAGCGCAGGCCAGCGACGGTCCGGGCGTGGCCGTCGTCCAGGACGTGCACGTTCTTCAGGTGCTTCAGGTACTCCTGGGTGCCGCGGGAGTCGTGGTTGCCGCGGACCCAGACGTAGGGCGCGCCGAGGTCCTCGACGGGGTCCAGGAAGCCGTTCTCCGCGGCGGTGCCGTGATCCATCGTGTCGCCGGAGTCGACGATCACGTTCACCTTGTACTGCTCCACCAGGGAGGCGATGATCTTCCAGCTCGCCGGGTTCAGGTGGATGTCCGACACGTGCAGGACGCGGATCGTGGTCGGGTCGGGCTGGTAGGCGGGGAGCGTCGAGGTGACGTCGTAGAGCTTGGTCACGTTGGTCACCAGGCGGGCCAGCTCCTGCTGGTAGACGTCGAACTCGGTCACGATGCTGCGCGCGTTGCCGACCAGGGAGGGCGCGGAGGAGAGCAGGCCGGAGAACTTCGGCTCCAGGACGGAATCCGGGTTCCAGGTCGCGTACGCGGTGCCGCCGGAGGCGACCAGGAGGGTGAGCGCGAGTCCGCCCGCGGCGAGGGCGCGCCGGGGCCGGCGGTAGACGACGAGACCGAGGGCCGTGGCGCCGGTGACGACGGCCACGCAGGAACGGACGGCGAGGTCGAGTGTGCCGTGCCCGACGTCGTGGGCGACCTCGTCCTGGAGGCCGGAGAGCCGTTCGGGGTGGTCGACGAGGGCTTGGGCGCGGGCGGGGTCGAGCTGGTCCACGTTGACGTCGAGGCGGACCGGGGCGACGTGGCTGTCGAGCTGGAGGGCGCCCAGCGGTGAGACGTTGATCTTCGTGCCGCCCGCGAGCGACGGGCGCAGGGTCATCGTCGTGTCCATGGGCCCGACCGGGACCCGGACGTTGCCGACGACCAGCAGTCCCAGCCAGGCGCCGAGCAGGACGACGGCGACGAGGCCGGCGGCGCGGACCCAGGGGCGGGGGCGGGCGGCCAGTTCCGGGGTCGCGGACGTGCGGCGGTCGCGCAGGCCGCGGCGGGCGCGCAGGTCGTGGTAGCGGCGGGTGAGGGTGCGCGGGACGTTGCGGATGGGGTTCATCACCTCGGCCAGGGCGTGCGGGGCTGCGACGGGGACGCGGACCTGTGGTCCCGTATGCCCGGGGCCCGTCGCGGATATGCGGGTCGTACCCCACGGTCGTACCCGACAATGGGCCTGTGCTGGAGATGACGCGCGAGGAGTTCGAGGAACTGGTCGCCGAGGCCCTGGACCGGATCCCGCCGGAGCTGACGCGGCTGATGGACAACGTCGCGGTGTTCGTCGAGGACGAACCGCCGGCGGACGAGCCCGAGCTGCTCGGGCTGTACGAGGGGACGCCGCTGACGGAGCGCGGGGAGTGGTACGCGGGCGTGCTGCCGGACCGGATCACCATCTACCGGGGGCCGACCCTGCGGTACTGCGAGACGCGTGAAGACGTGGTCGCCGAGACCGAGGTGACGGTCGTTCACGAGATCGCCCACCACTTCGGCATCGACGACGCGCGGTTGCACTCCCTCGGGTACGGGTGACGCGCTCGGGTCAAGTCCGCCTCGCCGGACGCGTGTCCTCTTGTGGGTGACGGGAGTTGGGCACGGCGACTCCTTGACCCCCGGAGGTGGCCGCCCGTGCGCCCCTTGTTCGTACCCGTCCGTCTGGCCGTCACGGCCGTGGCCGTCGCCGCTGCCGCCGGCTGCATGAGCGTCGGCGACGACGAGCCCGGCGGGAGCGTCGGGCCGTCGCACTCCGCCGGGGAGCGGGGCGGCGAGGCGCCGGACGGCGGCCCCGAGGTCTCCGGCGGGAACGCCGGGTACGACGCGGCGGCCGCCGACGGGAAGCACGGCAAGGGCGGGAAGGCCGAGGGCAGGGGCGAGCACGAGGCCGAGGGCGACGGCGAGGGGAAGGGCGGCACGGACGGCAAGGGGAAGGACGCCTCCGCCTCGGCGCCCCCGGCAGCCCGCCCGACCGGGGACCGGCCGCCGAACGGCGGCAACCACGACCCCGGGCCCACCCGGACGCCCCCGGCGGAGCCCACCCGGCCGGCCGAGCCGGAGCCGACGCCCCCCGAGGAGCCGCCCGCCTCTCCGACGCCGGAGCCGACGGTGGCCGAGCCGTCCTCGTCGGCGCACGAGCCGCCGGGAACCCAGCTCGGGCAACGGGAGCCGGCACCGGCGGCCGGCGCTCCGGCGTAGGACGGCCGGGCGTGCGTCGGCCCGGGCGAGCCGGGCGGCGGCGGGCCGCTGAGCTGGGCGTGTGCCGCGATCGTGCTGCTGGTTTGCCTTGAGGGGTGGGGAGTGCGTATGGTGGTAGATCGTTTGATCCCATTTGCCCGGCGCCACCGCAGAGCGCGCCGTGTGGCGCGTACTCTCCCCTTGCCGTGGTGGACCGCATCGAGGCGGTCGTATTGCGAATCGCGATTCACGGAGTTGACGGGCGCGTGCCGACGAGAGACTCCGGAAGGTTTCGCATTCGCATGTCCATGACCAGTACTGACCACGTCGTCGTGCCCGGAAACGCCGAAGGCGCAGAGGGCGCAGCGGAGGCCGTCGAGGCCGTGGCCGCCTCCACGGCCACCGAGGCCCCGGAGACCCCCGAGGCTCCCGAGCCCACGTTCGCCGACCTCGGTCTGCCCGAGGGCGTCGTCCGCAAGCTCGCGCAGAACGGCGTGACCACCCCCTTCCCGATCCAGGCCGCGACCATTCCGGATGCCCTGGCCGGCAAGGACATCCTCGGCCGGGGCCGCACCGGTTCCGGCAAGACCCTCTCCTTCGGTCTGCCCACCCTGGCCACCCTGGCCGGCGGCCGCACCGAGAAGCACAAGCCCCGCGCCGTCATCCTCACCCCGACCCGCGAGCTGGCCATGCAGGTCGCCGACGCGCTCCAGCCGTACGGCGACGTCGTGGGCCTGCGGATGAAGGTCGTCTGCGGCGGCACCTCCATGGGCAACCAGATCTACGCCCTGGAGAAGGGCGTCGACATCCTGGTCGCCACCCCCGGCCGCCTGCGCGACATCATCAACCGCGGCGCCTGCTCCCTGGAGAACGTGGAGATCGCGGTCCTCGACGAGGCCGACCAGATGTCCGACCTGGGCTTCCTGCCCGAGGTCACCGAGCTGCTCGACCAGGTCCCGGCGGGCGGTCAGCGGATGCTGTTCTCCGCCACGATGGAGAACGAGATCAAGACCCTCGTCGACCGGTACCTGAAGAACCCGGTCCACCACGAGGTCGACGCGGCCCAGGGCGCGGTGACGACCATGTCGCACCACATCCTGGTCGTGAAGCCCAAGGACAAGGCGCCGGTCACCGCGGCCATCGCCTCCCGCAAGGGCCGCACCATCATCTTCGTCCGCACCCAGCTGGGCGCCGACCGCGTCGCCGAGCAGCTGCGCGACGCCGGCGCCAAGGCGGACGCGCTGCACGGCGGCATGACCCAGGGTGCGCGCACCCGCACGCTGGCCGACTTCAAGGACGGCTACGTCAACGTCCTGGTCGCCACCGACGTCGCCGCGCGCGGCATCCACGTCGACGGCATCGACCTGGTCCTGAACGTGGACCCGGCCGGCGACCACAAGGACTACCTGCACCGCGCCGGCCGTACGGCACGCGCGGGCCGCACCGGCACGGTCGTGTCCCTGTCCCTCCCGCACCAGCGCCGCCAGATCTTCCGGCTGATGGAGGACGCGGGCGTCGACGCCACGCGCCACATCATCCAGGGCGGCGCGGCCTTCGACCCGGAGGTCGCCGAGATCACCGGTGCCCGGTCGATGACCGAGGTCCAGGCCGAGTCGGCGGGCAACGCCGCGCAGCAGGCCGAGCGCGAGGTCGGCCAGCTCACCAAGGAGCTGGAGCGGGCCCAGCGCCGCGCCACCGAGCTGCGCGAGGAGGCCGACCGCCTGGTCGCCAGGGTCGCGCGGGAGCGCGGCGAGGACCCGGAGACGGTCCTGGCCGAGGCGGCCGCCGCCGCGTCCGAGGCCGAGGTCTCGCTGCCCGAGCAGCCCGGCGCCCGGGACGTCGAGAAGACGGAGCGCACGGGCGGCCGCGACCGCTTCGCCGAGCGGGGCGAGCGCTCCTACGACCGTGACCGCGGCGGCCGTTCCTACGAGCGCCGTGACGACCGGGGCGACCGCGGCGGGCGTTCCTTCGACCGCCGTGACCGTGACGACCGCGGTGACCGCGGTGGCCGTTCCTTCGACCGCCGTGACGACCGTGGCGGGCGTTCCTTCGAGCGTCGCGACGACCGTGGCGGCTTCCGCCGTGACGACCGCGGTGACCGCGGTGGCCGTTCCTTCGACCGCCGTGACGACCGTGGCGGGCGTTCCTTCGAGCGTCGCGACGACCGTGGCGACCGCGGTGGCTTCCGCCGTGACGACCGCGGTGACCGTGGCGGGCGTTCCTTCGACCGCCGTGACGACCGGGGCGACCGCGGTGGCCGCTCGTTCGACCGTCGCGACGACCGCGGCGGGCACCGTGGCAGCGACCGTCCGTTCAACCGCGACCGCCAGGGCGACCGTCCCGGCTTCCGCTCCGGCGGCCACGACCGTCCGTACGGCCGCCGCGACGACCACCGTGGTTCGTCCTTCGGCCGCCGTGACGACAAGCCGCGCTGGAAGCGCAACGGCTGACGCCTGAACTCCCGGGACGCGCCGTGGCCTCCGCCCCACCGGGTGGAGGCCACGGCGCTTCGCGTTGCGGTCCGGTTTCGGCCACGGAGTGACGCATGTCACGCTCGCCGCAAGGGAATTGCTGGGGGCATGACAGATGACGCCAAGGCGAGTGGGCTGTCGGACGAGGAACGGCTGGCCCAGCTCGGCTACACCCAGGTCCTGGCCCGCCGCATGTCGGCGTTCTCCAACTACGCGGTCTCCTTCACGATCATCTCGGTCCTGTCGGGCTGCCTGACCCTCTACCTCTTCGGCATGAACACGGGCGGCCCCGCCGTCATCACCTGGGGCTGGATCGCCGTCGGCCTGATGACCCTCTTCGTCGGCCTGGCGATGGCCGAGATCTGCTCGGCGTACCCGACCTCGGCGGGTCTGTACTTCTGGGCGCACCGCCTGGCGCCCCCGCGTACGGCGGCGGCCTGGGCCTGGTTCACGGGCTGGTTCAACGTGCTGGGCCAGGTCGCGGTCACCGCCGGCATCGACTTCGGCGCCGCGTCCTTCCTGGGCGCCTACCTGAACCTGCAGTTCGACTTCGGGGTGACGCCCGGCCGCACGATCCTCCTCTTCGCCGCGATCCTGATCCTCCACGGCCTCCTCAACACCTTCGGCGTCCGCATCGTCGGCCTGCTGAACAGCATCAGCGTCTGGTGGCACGTCCTCGGCGTCGCGGTCATCGTCGGCGCGCTCACCTTCGCGCCCGACCACCACCAGTCGGCGTCCTTCGTCTTCGGCGAGTTCGTGAACAACACGGGCTGGGGCAGCGGGGTGTACGTCGTCCTCATCGGCCTCCTGATGGCCCAGTACACCTTCACCGGCTACGACGCCTCCGCCCACATGACCGAGGAGACCCACGACGCGTCCACGGCCGGCCCGAAGGGCATCGTCCGCTCCATCTGGACCTCCTGGATCGCGGGCTTCGTCCTGCTCCTCGGCTTCACCTTCGCCATCCAGTCCTACGAGGGCGCCCTGACCTCCCCCACGGGCGCGCCCCCCGCGCAGATCCTCCTGGACGCGCTGGGCGCCACGGCGGGCAAACTCCTGCTCCTGGTCGTCATCGGGGCCCAGCTCTTCTGCGGGATGGCGTCGGTGACGGCCAACAGCCGCATGATCTACGCCTTCTCCCGGGACGGCGCGCTGCCCTGGTCCCACATCTGGCACTCGGTGAACCCGCGCACCCGCACCCCGGTCGCGGCGGTCTGGCTGGCCGCACTGGCCGCCCTCGTCCTGGGCCTCCCCTACCTCATCAACGTCACGGCATACGCCGCCGTGACGTCGATCGCGGTCATCGGCCTCTACATCGCGTACGTCATCCCGACGCTCCTGCGGGTCCGCAAGGGCGCCGCCTTCGAACGCGGGCCGTGGCACCTGGGCCGCTGGTCGCAGGTGGTGGGCGTGGTCGCGGTCACGTGGGTCGGCGTCATCACGGTCCTGTTCATGCTGCCCCAGGTCTCCCCGGTCACCTGGGAGACCTTCAACTACGCGCCGGTCGCCGTCCTGGTCGTCCTGGGCTTCGCCGCCACCTGGTGGCTGGCCTCGGCCCGGCACTGGTTCCTCAACCCCGACCACGAACGCACCCGGGCCCGCGCTGCCGCCCACGCGGGCGCCCCCGAGCCGGTGGACCCGTAACCCGGCCCCGCTCCCGCCGCCCTCCGACGCGGCCGCGACCCCGATACCCGATCGGCGTCCCGGCCGCGGCGGGCTATGCTCGGTGTGGCAACATCACGCAGCACCGCGCGACACACCGCCTGGGCCCTTAGCTCAATTGGCAGAGCAGTGGACTTTTAATCCATTGGTTGTGGGTTCGAGTCCCACAGGGCCTACCGAGGCCAGGGCCGTTTTGTGGCTCTGACCAGCGGTTTCGTGGCCCCGACCAGTCCTCCTGGCCGGGGCCACGCCACGTGTGGAGTCCGTCTGCGTGAGCGGGTGTGCCAACAGGCAGCATGGCTTGTTCAGCTGCCGCGTCCTTTCTTGGGGTTCGCCGCCCCAGGCGTGGTCCCCTTTGTGGCATCGAAGGCGTTGGTGAGACCGTCGAGGCGGTCGGCAAGCTCCCGGAGCCGATCCGCGTGTGCCGTGAGGGACTCCGAGAGGCGGCGCAAATCGTCGGAACTGTGCGGATGCCAGTCGTCATCCATCTCGACGTTCATGAAGGGGATGTGACCGGGTGGGTGCTCGGTGAAGGGGCGCTGTTCGAAGCACGCACGCAGAACCACCGGCGTGCCACGGCTCGTTGAGACTGTGAATTCGTAGTCAGGGCTCGCGTGCGTGATGTCCACGCGGTAGCCGCCGGGCTGATGCTCTGTTTCGCTTCCGGTACACCAGTCGGGCTCCCAGACGGTGACGGGCCCGTGGTCGCACGTGGGGACAGTTACTGTCCGGGACGAGTTGTCATGATCCGGCATGAGCGCGTTCCTTGGTTCGGCGGTCATCGGCCCAGGCCGGTATTTGGGTGAGGACTCCGGCTCAGTCTTCGTTCAGGAGTTCAGCCGCGGCCTTTGGATCCATGAGGGTCGACCAGGCTTGCTCGGCGGGAAGAAGGGGGCGGCTGGGGAGGGCGTACTCGGGGTACCAGGCGGTGAGGTCGCAGCCGGGGACATGGCGCAGGATGACCGCGATGAGGTCGTCGGGTACGGAGCCGGTGACGCGCACCGCAGCATAGGTCTCATGGCCGTCGTCGGCGCGTACGAGGATGCCGAGGCGGAAAGCGGGAAAGTCGGCGGCGTGTTCATGCCCGTCGTGCAGTGATCCACGAGCCAGCTCCCGGACAGCCGCGGCGAGATCGCGGACGAGCCGGGCACCGGCCTCGAGTTGGTAGCGATCACGGTCGTTCTGGTCAGGGAGAAGACGCCCGACGTACGTCGTGGTGCTCAGAGGCTGGCGGTTGTTGGCGTTGTAGTGGGCTCGTGCGGCCCTCGCGGTCGTCTCCAGGGCTGAGTAGAAGTCGTCCGGTGAACGGTCCTCGCGTTGCCCGGCAGCGATAAGCCAGGGTAGATCCTCGTCGGTCCAGACCGCTCCGCGCCAGCGTTGGACCTTGACTTTGAAGAGGACTTCATCATCGATCGAGCGGATGCGCTCATGCCCGGCCCCGTCGTCGGCGAAGTGTTCCCGGGCCTTGGACAAGATCGGATGATCCAATTCGTCGAGCGGTTCCCGGGCTGACGGTAGCGGTAGTTTCAAGTCCTCGCGGAGCGCGCGGAGGGTAGGTCGAGCGGGCCGCACGGATCAGTCGTCCTCGCCTACTCCGCCGAGTTCCTTGATCCGCTCCGGTGACAGTCCGGTGAGCAGCGAGACGCTCGATTCCACGGATCCGTCCAGCTTGCGCATCTTCTCCAACATGCTGGCCCGAACCTCCTCACGGCGAATCTCCAAGTAGGTTCGGACGGCCTCGGCGACCAGGTCCTTCTTAGTCATCCCCAGAAAATGGGCGCCGTCTGCGATCAGCTCGTCTATGGCTGCATCGACCTTCAACGGAGCGGTCGTACGGGTTGTCCGACCGCGGGCTTCCTCGGTGATTCTCATGCTCACATCCTCTCTGGTACCAGAAGGTACTCCTATTCTTCTCTACTTTCGAATGATAGGTGGACAGCGAAGCGCCTGCTCGACCTGCTTGTCGGTCTCGATAGACACTGCACTCGTCCCGTCGGCGGACCACCTCGCGTCGGTGCGGGCCTCGGGCCGCTGAACTGGGCGAGGCCACTCTCGTGGTCGAGCCCGAAGTGCGACTGCAGGTTGGTGGGGTCGCGTCAGTGCTCGCAGGTGCGCTTCTGCCGCCCAGCGAGTGCACGATGGACTGCGTCGTCCGGATGGCCGCCTGCGCGTCCCACTATGGCCGCCGCGCCATCCAGGTGGCGCCGAGACACCAGGTCATGCGGCCTCCGCGCATGAGAAAGGCCCCAGCCGTGCGGCGGGGGGAAAGAGAGGCGGGCAGCAGCTACGCGGTGGGTCTGATCCGTTCCACGTGGGAGTAGGTGCGGGTCGCGGTGGTCACCTGGAAGCCCGGGGAGACCTCGAGGAGGCCGAGGGACTCCTGGACGATGCCGGCCATGTCGTCCGTGCCCGGGGGTGTCGGTGGATACCGCCACATCGAAGGGGACCGTGTCGTCTGGCCGGGCCGTACTGTTCGCGGTGACCTTCCCCTGGCTCTGTGCCGGGCCCTGCGGGGTGCCGAAGGCATGCCAGTGCTCCTGTTCTCGTTGATCCAGGTTGAGGTGACGCGGATGGTGATCCCGTTGGTGATGCTGTCCGTGGCGGCGCGGAGCGTGACGGCACTAGCCGTGCCGTCGAGGTCCTCAGCTCAACAACGGCCAAGACGGTAGGCGGCCAGCGCGAAGCCACGCGTAGAGGGGCGATTCTCTGGAGAACCCACCGCTGCACGGTCACTGCCACTAAGACCGTGTCCTACGTGGTGAGGCGGATCAGTCGCTTGTAGCAGCACAGGGTGGCGGCGAGGCCGAGAAAGGCCAGGTAGTTGCGGGGATCGCGTTCGTAGCGGGGGCTGAGCCGCCGATAGCCGGACA